>JBKJUB010000064.1:0-5399 GCA_046590765.1 Sphingomicrobium sp.
CCGGATCGCCATGTCGGCGATGTCGTTCATCTCCTCCTGGCTGGCCCAGCCGAAGCAGGCGATATGCTCGTCGGCGATCATCGGATCGTTGAGGCTGTCGTCCTTGTAATAATATTCGATGATGGTGCGCGGCAGCTGGGTGCCTTCCTCGATCCCCAGCCGCTTCGACAGCGACCCTGCGGCGACGTTGCGCAGCACCACCTCGATCGGGACGATCTCGACCTGGCGCACCAATTGCTCGCGCATGTTGAGACGGCGGATGAAATGGGTCGGCACCCCGATCGTCGCCAGCGCAGTGAAGATGTGCTCGCTGATCCGGTTATTGAGCACGCCCTTGCCGTTGATCGTGCCGCGCTTCTGCGCGTTGAAGGCGGTGGCATCATCCTTGAAATATTGAATGATCGTGCCCGGCTCGGGACCCTCGTAGAGGATCTTGGCCTTGCCTTCGTAGATCTGGCGGCGACGCGACATAAGCGATGATTTCTCCGGAAGCGGGGGTTGGGCGGCGGCTATAGGCTAGCCGCCACCCCCACGCAATTCGCTCATCCGCACGATTAGCGGCGAAGGGCCTCGGTAAGACCGGGCGCATATTCGGCGCCATAGGGGACCTTGGCACTCGATGCCCTGACCGTTGCATTGATCGGCTCGGCCCGACCGCCAAGGCACTTGGCAAGGAAGTTTTCGGTCACCGCGTTGAAGGCGATATTATTGGCCGGGCGGGCAAAGCCATGTCCCTCGTCGGGGAACAGGACATAGGTCACGGGAATGCCCTTGGCCTTCATCGCATCGACAATCTGCTCGCTTTCGGCCTTGTTAACCCGTGGGTCGTTGGCGCCCTGGCCGATCAGCAGCGGACGCTTGATGTCACCCGCCTTGTACAGCGGTGAACGTTCCTTGAGCAATGCGACGCCGTCGGCGGTGGTCGGATCGCCCATGCGCTTGTAGAATTGCACCTTGCCCGCTTCCCAATAGGCCGGGATGGTCTTGAGCAGGGTTTCGAGATTCGACGGGCCGACGATATCGACCCCGCAGGCGAACTTGTCCGGGGTGAACGCCATTCCGGCGAGCGTTGCATAACCGCCGTAGCTGCCGCCCATGATCGCCACCTTGTCGGGCGAGGTCACGCCGTTCTTCACCGCCCAGTCGACCGCATCGAGCAGATCGTCGTGCATCTTGCGGCCCCACTGCAGATCACCCGCCGAGATGAAGCTCTTGCCGAATCCGGTCGATGCCCGAAAGTTGGTCGACAGCACGGCATAGCCGCGATTGGCGAGCCACTGGTGATAGCCGTTATAGCCATAGGTATCGCGGCCCCACGGCCCGCCGTGGACGAACAGCACCATCGGCACCGCCGCCGACGGACGCCCGTCACCATCGGGATCACTGCCCGGTGGCAGCGTGAGATAGGAAACCAGGGTCAAGCCGTCGCGCGACTTGATTTCGACCGGGTGCATCGCGCTGAGCGTGTGTCCCTCCAGCGCCGGGCGCGAGGTAAACAATTTGGTCAGCTTCTTCGCCTTGCGGTCATACAGCCAGGTGGTCGGCGGGGCATTCGACGCGGCGACTGCGACGGTCCATTTGTCGTCGGCGAGGGTGCGCGACGTGACCGAAAATTCGCCCGGCAATTGCTTTTTCAGGAAGGCGAGATCGGCCGCCACTGCACTGCCGACCGGAGTCCATTCGTCCTTGAGATAATTGACCGAATAGGCCTCGATCCGGCCCGTCCGGGGGTGGCTCATCGCATCGCCGATGTCGGCCCTGGCATTTTCGGCGATGATCGTCCTGTTCCCGGTGGCCACGTCCTGCGCAATCAGCGCAGCGGTATCGCGCCCACGGCTATCGACCCAGTAAAGCGTCTTGCCATCGCTGGTGTAGCCGGCCGGCTGGGTGGTCTGGCTGTCCTCCAGCGTGATCTGTTCGGTCGGCGAAGCGGCGACCTTGTTTGCGGCCACCGGGAAATAGTCGCTGCCGCCGTCGGGACGCGACTTTAGCGCGCCACGGATGACAAGATTCTGATCAGCCAGGAAGCCGGCGTAACCGCCCAAGTTGATCAGCACCGGGGTCAATTTACCGCTGGCGAGATCGAGACTGTGAATATCGTGCCACTTGGCGTTCCGGTTGTTCAAGCCGACCAGGATGCGCCCGGGGACCGACGGTGAAATACCGACTACGTCGACGCGGGTTTTCTCGAACGGGGTCAGGCTCCGCTCGGCCCCGGTCGCGACATTAACTCCATAAAGCAGAAAATTCTCGTCTCCGCCTTTGTCGTTGACGTACAGGATTTGCTTGCTGTCGGGGGCCCAGAAGTAGCTACGGATCGGGCGCTTGCGTTCATTGGTCAGCGCCTTTGCTACCGCCGGGTTGGATGCCGGAGCGACGTAGATGTTCATCACCCCGTCGCGCGGCGCAATCCATGACAGCCACTTGCCGTCTGGCGAAATTCGCCCCGCAGCCTTGACCGGATTGCCGAACAAGGCATCGCGCGGGATCAACGGCACGGCCGTGAATGACTGCGCGGAAACAGCAGCGAGCGGCAACATCGCCGAAGCAGCGATCAGGACGGACTTGCGACTCATCGAACAATACTCCTGTTATCTAAACATTAATCGACGCATAGCGTATTAGTAGAACAATACACAAGCGATGCCGCAGAAAGAAAGGTCTAGTCGATGAAGTCGATCCTGTGGGTCGCGGGCTTGCTGATTGCCGCCGCCTTCGGTTGGTACGAAGCCTCGCCGCTTTATACGCTCAACCAGATGCGCGCGGCGGCGGCAGCGGGCAATTCGGCCAAGCTGGCCAACTATGTCGATTACCAGGCGCTCAAGATCGACCTCAAGGACGAGCTTCGGCGCGAGATCATCCTCGAGGGCAATCGGCGGGGCGCGGAAACCGACCCGCTAACCAGCGTGCTAACCGATCTGGCGGTGGCGGTAGTCCGGCCCGGGGTGGACTTCATGGTTACCCCCGAAGCAGTGCAGGCGATGTTCGATGCCAAGGCTGCGGCCAACCAGGGTGGGCGCGGATCGGCGGCGGCAAGCGGATCGACGGTCGGGGTGATGCCGGTCGGGATTCCCAAGACCGGCGCGGTGATCGAGCGCACCGGCCTGAGCGAATTCAAGGTCAAGGTGAAGGGCAAAGACGGCGCGGCGGTGTTCCGGCGCTATGGGTTCGCGTGGAAGTTGGCGGGGGTCGACATGCCTTACCGGTTTGGGGCGCCGCAAAAATAGGGGGCCCCGGCGGGCTAAGCCGGAGCCCCGGTGTCCGCGCCTTAGCGGGAGCGGGGAGTGTTGGTCCAAGGCGGGGAAAATTGAATGCGGTGGATGGCGCGGAACACGGCCGAGGCTTCGCGCCACAGGCGGTGAGCGAGGGCGTCGATGCCGGCGTGAAGCTCGGCGCGACCGGCCTGATACTGGCGGTCGAAATGCTGATCCATCATGGCAAATTCCTTTCGATGTGAGTGGTCAGGCGGCCTTGCGTGGCAGCTCGACCTGGCGGTCGTTGAGCGCGGCGTAAAGCGCAGCGGTGCGGACCCGGGCGATGGCGGTGGCGGCGCGCAGCGTCGGGCCATTCTCGACGAACTGGCTGCGATCGATCTGATAAGTCATGCTTTCCTCCTTGGCGCGATGGCGGTGAGCAATGACGCCGTTCACCGGACTAGGAGGATTAGGCGCTGGCGGGGGAGCAAAGCCAATCGAAGGATCGACAGAAGCGATAAGCCAGGCTTATGATGCCGCAATGCGCCGCCTGCCGCCCCTGTCCGCCATCCGGGTGTTCGAAGCCGCGGCGCGGCACGAACATTTCACCACTGCGGCGGAGGAACTGGGGATGACGCAGGCAGCGGTCAGTTACCAGATCCGCGCCCTCGAAGAGCGGGTCGGGGTAAAATTGTTCGAACGCGGCAAGGGGCGGGTCAGGCTGACCGACGCGGGGCGGCGATTGCTGGGCCCATTGAGCGAGGCGTTCGACCGGATCGACGGGGCGTTCGCCGCGCTGCGCACCGATGACGAGAGCCTGCTGACCATCACCACCACCTTCACCTTCGCCAACACCTGGCTGACGTGGCGGCTGGGCGGATTCCAGATCGAGCATCCCGGCCTCGCGGTGCGCTTGTCGACCAGCAACCAGTTGACCAATCTGTTCGCCAGCGAAGCCGATGTCGCGATCCGCGCCGGGGCGGCGCCGTGGCCGGGGCTCGACTGCACCGAATTGATGAATGTCGACTTCACCCTGATGTGCACCCCGGCGTTCCTGGCGCGGACCGAGGCTGAACTGGGGCGCAAGCTCGAGCTCGGCGACATCCCCGCGCTACCGCTGATCAGCCCGCAGGATGATTGGTGGGGCCACTGGTTCGCGGCGACCGGGATCGCCCCGCCGGCGACCCCGCGCGGCGCCGGGCTGCGGCTCGACAGCCAGGCCGACGAAGGCCATGCGGCGATGGGCGGGCAGGGGCTGGCGCTGCTGACCCCGGCGTTCTGGCAGGGCGACATCGCCGACGGTCGGCTGGTCCAGCCGTTCGCGCTGACCGCGACCGCGGGGTATCGATACTGGCTGGTGACCGCGCCGGGGCGCGACAAAGTGCCCAAGATCAAGCGCTTCAGGGAGTGGCTGCTGGCGGCGGTCGAGCGGTCGGAGCGTCGGCCGTAATGCTCTATCGAGTGGCGCGGACGATGGCGTCGACGGCAACCGCCCAAGCGGGGGTTTCGGGGGCGATGAGTTCGACGTGACCCTGGCCCGGCACGATGCGGACCGCGACGCGGTCGCCCTTGGCGCGCATCTTCGCTGCGTAGGTGGTGGCGAAGTGGGTCGGGATGATGCGGTCACGGTCGCCGTTGACCATGGTGTGGGCAACGCCGATCGGCGCGAGACGCGGCAGCGAGGTGTCGGCATAGACGTCCCTGCCTTTTGTCGTCGGCAGGCCGACCAGTTGATCGATCACCTCGCTGCCGCAGCCGTTGGTTTCGGCGCGGTCCTGCTCGAGATCCTGCAGGCCACCGAGGCTGACGACGTGGTGGATGGGAAGTGGCGGGTTGGTTGTGCGGAGCTGCGAGCCAGTCGGCAGCTTGGATCGCCCGGCGAGCCAGAGCGCGAGATGCCCGCCGGCGCTATGCCCGACCGCGACGAGGTGGCGCAGGTCGAGATGGTTGGCCTTGGCCTGACCGCGCAAGGCATCGGCCGCCGCGGCGACATCGCGGAAGGTGCCGGGATAGCCGCCGCCGGGCCGATCGACCCCGCGATAGTCGATGTTCCACACCGCATAGCCGCGCCTGGCAAGATCGGCGGCGATCCAGTTCATGATCGAGCGGTCGGCGATCGCGGTCGTCCAGCAGCCGCCGTGGACCATCAGCACGGTCGGGTGCGGGCGCTTGGGCGTGCCAGCGGGGAGCCAGAGGCCGGCGACC
>JBKJUB010000079.1:0-6241 GCA_046590765.1 Sphingomicrobium sp.
TGCTCGCGGCGCATGGGCACGAAACCGAAGGCGTGACCGACAGTCGCTTCGCACTTGATGCCGCGCGCACTTTCGAACCCGACTTGGTGATCACTGACATCCAGCTGCCGCATGTCAGCGGGCTGGAACTGATGGAGATGATCCGCGCCGACGAGGGATTGCGCCATGTGCCGATCATGGCGGTGACCGCTTATGCCGGAATCGGCGACGACGAACGGATCCGCGCAGCGGGGGCGCAGGCCTATGTCTCCAAACCCATTTCGGTGCTTCGTTTCGCGGAAGCGGTGGAGGAATTGCTCGAGGCCGGGCCGATTCGCGATCTGGAGTCGGCGTTTGAAGGTCGGGAGCGCGCAAATGAAGCGGGCGGCCCCAACGGGACCGCCCTGCCATCGCCCAAGGGCGACGCTTGACAAGCAGCCGGATGGCTTACTTGATTTTCGCTTCCTTGAAATCGACGTGCTTGCGGACGACCGGGTCATACTTGCGAAACGACATCTTCTCGGTCGTGTTGCGCGGATTCTTCTTGGTGACGTAGAAGAAGCCGGTGTCGGCAGAGCTGACGAGCTTGATCTTGACGGTTGCCGACTTGGCCATCTGACTTATCCTGAAAGCTGGAATGCATGAAGGTGGCGCATCACGCCGCCCGACCCGCGCCCAATGACGGGGAGGGGGTGAAAAGTCAAGGCGACAGGCTTGCTTCGGAATGCAGGACCTCGGCACTCACCGCCCTTGAATATCCGATGCCCGGCCGCAATTGATCAAGTTTCTCGTCGAGCGACGCAATGTAGCGGGTCATTTCCTCGACAATTCGTGGCGTCGAGTGGACCGTCCGGACAGCCGCCGACGCAGTCGCGGCAGGGATTTCCACGCGGCAAGGCACCACCACTTTCACGCCGATCAAGCGACCCTTGTAGCGCACGTCGCGGTCGCCGCATGCGTCGCGGATTATTTTCTGGACGTTGTAAGGCATGACCGAGCGGATCAGGGTTCGGTAAGGATAAATTTCCCCAATGATCTTATTGCCGGTGGTCAAGCCGAGATAATAGTCGCTGGCAGCTTGTTGAAGCCTCGCATCGCCGAGCCGGGTCACCAGCCCGTTGGCGGTCATTTCATCGTAAATATAGCTTTTGGCGGGTGTCGTGTCGGTCTGGCTGAGCTGATAGGCGGCAACCAGGAATTCGGTATCGGAAAGCCTTGCCCTGCCGGTCAGCGCGTCGAGCGCCTGTCGCCCGTAGATGCTCGCCTGCCGGTAATAGGCGACTTGCACTTCGGACTGGCGTGCATTGAAGTCGAGTTCCTCGACCAGCCGGGTACGATAGCTTCGCGCCTGGCCGGCCTCGACTCTTTTTTCGTTCCAATTGTTGACTTGTGTGCCGATGACGATGCCGGCGACGACGATGGCGAAATCGATCGCGACCGCGAACCAGTTCTGATCAGCGACATGATCGCGGATTCGGCGGATGACCATCTATCTTCGCTCCTGCGCCTGAAGGAACGCGCGATTATCGTGCGCCAGTCGGCCGAAGCGCTCGAACCCGGACAATTTCTGGTCGAGGTCGGCGATTTGACGCGTGAGGTCCTCGCGCAAATTGGCCAGCCTCAACCGCATCACTGCCGATGCAATGGTCGGCCTGTCTAGACCGGGGGCGCAACGGTCGGGGAAGGTCGCGACCTGTGCCCCGTTGGGCAGAGTGGTGACGCGCTCCCCGCAACTTTCCCTTATGGCCAATTGCACATTGTAGGGCAGCGTGCGCCGAAGCCGCTCGCGATACGGCGTCGTATTGAGCGCAGTGACGTCGAATTGCCGAACCTGCGTGTAATAATTGGTCAACCGCGAACGTGTTCCTCGATCGCCGATACCGTGCGTTAGACCGGCGCCGGTCATTTCGTCATACCCAGTGCGCACCAGTGGGCGCAGCCACACCTGACTCGCCTGATAAGCGTCGATGAGGAATGGTTCGCCCTGCCGCCGGGACGGCGAGTCGATGGCGGCAAGGGCGGCGAGGGCATGGGTCCGCGCCATCGCATAATATGCCTTGCGGGAGCCCAGATCGACCACATTGTCTCCAAGATCATCGATGATCTGCTGCCGATATTCGGCCGCCGTTGCGCGCTCGAGCCGCGCCTGGTTCCAGTTGTTGGCCTGGGTGCCGAGGAACACACCGACGACGACAATTGCGAGATCGACCGCGACCGCAAACCAGTTGTGATCGGCGACATGATCGCGGATTCGGCGGATGACCATGTTGCCCCCTTTGACCCCGTGTTAACCATTATGCGTGACAGTGGCGGCGTCAACAGAAGAGAAACGCCATGGCCACGTCCGATTCGCTCAACACCGCCCGATCGATCCTGTGCGAGCGGATTGCCGAGCTCGAGGCGCGGATGCCGCGGCTGGCACCGCGCACGATCAGCAAGAAGATGGATGCGATCCGGTGCATGGCGGCCGAGCATGGCATGGCCGCGCTCGAGGGTCTGGCCGATTATGCGGCGCACCATGCGATGATGCCGGGGCACGCCATGGCGACCCGCGCTTGCCTTGAACATATGGGTGAAGCCTTGGGCAGCGAGAGCCAGCGCGACCGCGAGACGATCCTCGCGGCCTTGGCGGTTCGGCTGCACTAGGCAGCGAATCGCTTTCCCGTGCATTGTCATCGGCAATGCGCGCGTTCAGCCAGCTTCTTGACGATCTCGTCTACACCCGGTCGCGGCTGAGCAAGCTGCGGCTGATTGGCGATTATCTCAAAACCACGCCCGATCCCGATCGCGGGCTGGCGCTTGCCGCGCTGACCAGCACGCTCGATATTTCGGCGGTGAAGCCGGCGGTGGTGCGCGCCTTGGCCGAGGAACGGATCGACCCGGTGCTGCTGCGGATGAGCCGCGACTATGTCGGCGACATGGCCGAGACAGTGTCGTTGCTGTGGCCCGTGCCGGAGGGTGAGCCAAGCGATCTCGACGATGGCACGATCCGCCTGTCGGAAGCGGTCGAGCGGTTGCGCGCGGTGTCGAAGAACGATGCGCCGGCGATGCTTGCGGACATGCTCGATCATCTTGATGTGCCGGGGCGCTATGCAATCCTCAAGCTCGCCACCGGGGCGCTTCGCGTCGGGATTTCGGCGCGGCTGGCGAAGCAGGCGCTGGCCGATGCCTTCGGGCTCGATGTCGAGGCGGTCGAGGAGGTGTGGCACGGGCTGAAGCCGCCTTATGCCGAATTGTTCGACTGGGGCGAGGGCCGCGCCGAGCAGCCCACGGCCAAGGACATTCCGGTGTTCCGGCCGTTCATGCTCGCCCATCCGCTCGACGAGACGCGGGTTTCGCTCGACGATTATGCGGCGGAATGGAAATGGGACGGAATCCGCATCCAATTGGTCCATGCGGGGGGCGACACGCGGCTGTATTCGCGAACCGGGGACGATATTTCGGGCAGCTTCCCCGATATCGCTGCCGCCTTCACCACGCGTGCGGTGCTTGATGGGGAGCTCCTCGTGCGCGGGGAAGTGCAGGGGGCCGAGGCGCATGGCGGCGGGGCGGCGAGCTTCAACGCGCTGCAGCAACGGCTCGGGCGAAAGAATGTCAGCGCCAAGGTGCAGGGGCAATATCCGGCGTTCGTGCGGTTGTACGACGTGCTGTTCGATGGTGAGGAGGATTTGCGCAGCCTGCCGTGGAGCGAGCGGCGGGGGCGGCTCGAGACGGTGGTGGCCACGCTCGATCCCGAGCGGTTCGACCTGTCGCGGGTGATCGAGGCCGAGAGTTTCGAGGCATTGGAGGAAGTGCGCGCCGGGGTTCGCGACGAGGGCGTCGAGGGGATGATGCTCAAGCGGCGCGATTCGCCCTACGTCGCGGGGCGTAAGACCGGGCTGTGGTACAAATGGAAGCGCGACCCGCTGACCGCCGATTGTGTGATGATGTACGCCCAGCGCGGATCGGGCAAACGATCGAGTTTCTACAGCGATTTCACCTTTGGCGCGTGGACTCCGGAGGGGGAATTGCTGCCGGTGGGCAAGGCTTACTTCGGGTTCACCGATGCCGAATTGAAGATGCTCGACAAGTTCGTCCGGCAGAACACGCTCAATCGGTTCGGGCCGGTACGCGAGGTCGAGAAGACATTGGTGCTCGAAGTGGCGTTCGATTCGATCCACGCCAGCAAACGCCACAAGTCGGGGCTGGCGATGCGCTTTCCGCGGATCAGCCGCATCCGTACCGACAAGCCGGCGCACGAAGCCGACACGATTGCGGCGCTGCTGGGGCTTGCCACCTGACACGCGCGGCTTAGTCTCTGCCCCCAAACAGGGGAGCCAATCGATGACCAAGATATTCGTGACCGCCGTCGCCGCGCTGATGGCGTCGA
This sequence comes from Sphingomicrobium sp., assembly GCA_046590765.1. GTDB lineage: Bacteria > Pseudomonadota > Alphaproteobacteria > Sphingomonadales > Sphingomonadaceae > Sphingomicrobium. The sequence goes on from JBKJUB010000079.1 coordinate 4,349, forward strand.
GCGCGGCCAATGCCGAGACCTTTGCGATCCAGGCGGGGCGGTTGATCGTCGACGCCAGCCAGCCAATTCGCGGGGCATCGACGGTGATTGTCGATAATGGGCGGATCAAGTCGATCGAGGCAGGAGCGGTGGCACCGGCGGGTGCGATTGTAATCGACCTGCGCGACAAGACGGTGATGCCGGGGATGACCGACGTCCATGTCCATCTGACCTTCAAGGCCGGGCAGCCGTGGTACGAGGGGCTGACCCCCAAATATTCGGAAGCTTATGCGGCCACGGTTGGCCTGACCAATGCGCTGGCAATGGCGCGCGGCGGGTTCACCACGGTGCGCGACCTGGGCGGTGATATCGGATCGAGCCTGGCGACCCGCGACGCAATCCGCGAGGGCGGCTTTCCCGGGCCGCGGATCCAGGTGTCGGGGCCGGCCTTGTCGATGATCGGCGGGCATGGCGATGCCGCAGTGGGGTTCAATCCCGAGGCGGCACAGGCGATCAATGCCGCCGGGCAGATCGGGGTGTGCACCGGGGCCGACGAATGCGCCCGCGCCGTGCGGCGGATCGCCGCGACCGGCGTCGACGCGATCAAATTCCACGCCACCGGCGGGGTGCTCGATCCGGGCGCGCTGGGGCTCGAGCAGCATTTCAGCGACGCCGAGATGAAGGCGATCGTCGACACCGCGCACTCGCTGCATCTGAAGGCGGCGGCGCATGCGCATGGCGCCAACGGCATCCGCGCGGCCGTCCGCGCCGGGGTCGATTCGATCGAGCATGGCACCTTCATCGACGATGCCGGGGTCAAGGAAATGAAGGCGCGCGGGACCTATTATTCCGCGACGCTGATGGCCTTCAGCGGGCTCAACATGTACATCGGCAAGGGTATTTTCACGCCCAATAGCGAAGCCAAGGGCCGCCTTGCGCTGGCGGTATGGGGGATCGGACTCAACAAGGCGTATCGCGCCGGAGTTAAGATTGCGCTGGGCACCGATTCGGGGGTCGCGCCGCACAATGTCGCCAACCAGGAACTGGGGCTGATGGTCTCCAAGGGCGGGATGACCCCGCGCGATGCGCTGATCGCGGCGACCAAGGGTGGGCCCGAGCTGATGGGGATGAGCGCGGAAACGGGCACGCTAGAGGTCGGCAAGTCGGCCGATCTGATCGCGGTCGATGGCGACCCGCTGACCGACCCGAGCGCGGTGACCCGGGTAGCCTATGTGATGGTGATGGGCCGCGCCATTCCGATGAAGTGACAGAGCAACGCCCGCCCGGTCAGTGACCGGACGGGCGCGCTCTAGGCCTCGTTCTGAAAAGCGTTATTCCTGCAACGGAGAAAGATTGACCGCCGCATATTTGCCGCGACGATCGACCTCGATCTCGAACTCCAGCCGATCGCCTTCGTTGATGGTCGGCATTCCGGCGCGTTCGACGGCCGAAATGTGGACGAACGCATCGGGCTGTCCGTCGTCGCGACTGATGAAGCCGAAGCCCTTCATCGCGTTGAAGAACTTGACCGTGCCCGAGGCTTTTTCGCCGGTCAGCTGACGTTGCGGACCCGAACGATCACCGCCGCCGGCATCGCCGCTATCTTCACGCGGTGCGCGCGAGACGGCCATTGGCTCACCATCGATCTTGATGTCGGTCGCCGACACGCGGCCACCACGATCCACCAACGTGAATTCGAGCGGCTGGCCGTCGGCCAGATCGGTCAGGCCAGCTTGCTCGACCGCGCTGATGTGAACGAACACATCCTCGCCGCCATCATCGCGAACGATGAAGCCGAAGCCCTTTTGCGGGTTGAAGAATTTGACGACGCCCTTGCCTTCGCCAACGACCTGCGGGGGCATGCCGCCGCGAAAACCGCCGCCGCCAGCGCCAGCGCCAGCGCCGGGGCCGCCA
>JBKJUB010000207.1:0-6737 GCA_046590765.1 Sphingomicrobium sp.
GGGCGTGAAGATCAACGACAAGCACATCGAGGTGATCGTTCGCCAGATGCTGCAGAAGGTCGAGATCACCGACGGCGGCGACACCACCTTGCTGGCCGGCGAACAGGTCGACCGCGAGGAGATGGACGAGGTCAATTCGGCGCTCACCAAGAAGCAGAAAAGAGCCGAAGGAAAGCCGGTCCTGCTCGGGATCACCAAGGCGTCGCTGCAGACCCGCAGCTTCATCTCGGCGGCCTCGTTCCAGGAGACCACCCGCGTGCTGACCGAGGCTTCGGTCCAGGGCAAGATCGATACGCTCAACGGGCTGAAGGAAAACGTCATCGTCGGCCGGCTGATCCCGGCGGGCACTGGCGCGGGCATGAACCGCCTGCGGGTCGCTGCCTCGAGCCGCGATGCCTCGCTCCGGGCCCAGCAGCGCAAGTTGCAGGAAGCCCTGATCGCGCCCAAAAATGCGGCCGAGGAGCATGCCGCCGAGCTCGCCCAGGGTCCCGAAGCCGCGACCCACAGCGATCCGCTCGAGCCGGTTGTCGCCTCGGGCACCGGCACCGATGCCGATGCTGGAGACTATCTCAACAGCTAAAGCGCATCATGCGTGAAGATCGAGAAAAAAGCCCCGCCGGATCGTCTCCGGCGGGGCTATTTTTTTGTGGCGTTCGCCGAAGCGGATTAGCAGTGAACGTTGTTGATCACGTTCTCAGTGCAATTGGCGGCCGACTGGACGTCCTTGCCGGCGCCGCGAACGGTGTTGCAAGCGGCGAGCACCAGCGCGCTGCCGATGATGGCGATAGTGGTGAGTTTCTGAACCATGATAAATCCTCCTATGTTGCGTAAGTGGAACGCAGTAAATTGGCATCGGTGCCATCACGCAGCCGAAATGTTCATCACTCGCGACGATCCGTCAACTCAAATGGCGACCGGCGCTGCGATATGTGGGTGCGGATCGTAAGCTTCGAAGGCGAAATCCTCCGCTTCGTAGCCGAACAGATCCTGGCCGCGATCCTTGAGGATCAACTTGGGCAATGGCCGCAGGTCGCGCGATAATTGCAGCTGCGCCTGGTCGAGATGGTTCGAATAAAGGTGGACGTCGCCGCCGGTCCACACGAACACGCCGGGTTCAAGCCCGCATTCGCGCGCCAGCATGTGGGTGAGCAAGGCATAGGACGCGATGTTGAACGGGACGCCGAGGAAGAAGTCGGCACTGCGCTGGTAAAGCTGCAAATTGAGCCGCCCTGCAGCGACCTGAGTCTGGAACAGGCAATGGCAGGGGGCGAGCGCCATCCGCTCGAGTTCACCCGGGTTCCACGCGGTGACGATTTGGCGGCGGCTGGCAGGATCGCGGCGGATGAGGTCAACCAAATTGGCGATCTGGTCGATGTGGCGCCCATCGACCGCCTCCCAGTCGCGCCATTGTTTGCCATAGACCGGGCCGAGGTCGCCATTATCGTCCGCCCATTCGTCCCATATCCCGACCTTGCGATCCTTGAGCCAGCCAATGTTGGTGTCGCCGCGGAGGAACCACAATAATTCGACGATGATCGAACGCAGGTGGAGCTTTTTGGTGGTCAGCAAGGGAAAGCCGTCGGCGAGATCGAATCGCATTTGCGCCCCGAACAAGGAACGTGTGCCCGTGCCGGTGCGGTCCATCTGCTCGACCCCGTGGTCGAGAATTTGCTGCATGAGATCGAGGTAATTGCGCATCTCGCCACCCTAGCCGCGCTGCCGGGCGGGACAAGGGGTAGCGCAAGGTTCAGAATGGACCAAACGCATATCCACAGCGGATGCGGTTGGCGTCGCTCGCGCGATCAAGCTGCACTAGGCAATTGCCATGTTTCATCAGCGTGCCGAATCCCCGCTGCGACTTAATGGCGTTGAGGCGGCCCGGCGTTTCTTCGCCGGTTGCCTCGCCGAGGCCGGTCCGGACAAGGAACATTTGTGGATAGCGCATGTCGATGACCAGGCGCGGTGCATCCACCTGGCGCGCCATGACGGCGATGTTGGCGGCGCGACCCTGTCATTGCGTGACGTGATCACCGACGCCGCCACGCATGGCAGCGTTGGTGTCATCCTGGCGCATAATCATCCGGGCGGCGACCCGACCCCGAGCGCCGACGATCGCCACCTCACGCGGCGACTTTCGCTCGCCGCCGAAGCCATTGACCTGGCGGTGCTCGACCATCTGGTGATGGCAGGTCCCGAATGCCGTTCGATGCGGCAAATGGGCTTGCTCTAGAATCCGTCGCCGGCGGTCACTTGTGACTGCCGCACGGCTCGATTGCAGCAGGCTCTGGTCGCGGCTTGGTAGCTGCGAACAATGTCATGTAGCTGTCGGTCCCATCGAGCGACGATGTGCGCAGCCTGGTCAGGCCAATGCTGGCAAATTCGCAACCGAGCAACTCAGGCGGCATGCCATGCTTGCGCACCGGTCGCCGGGCATCGACGACCACCACCAGCCCGCCGGGCTTGAGGCCATCGCGCAGGTGCCACAGAAAGGCGTAAGGCTGCTCCACCTCATGATACATGTGCACCAGGAAGATGCGGTCGAAACTCGGCGCGGGTAGCTTGGGATCGTCGGGCAGGCCGAGCCGCACCGCGACATTGTCGAGCCCCTCACGCTGGACCCGAACGGCGAGCCGGTCGCGCACTTCGGGGACGATATCCTCGGCCAGCACCCTTCCCTTCGGGCCGACGGAACGCGACAGGCGGACGGTATAATAACCTTCTCCAGCGCCGATATCGGCGACCGACATGCCGGGCTCGATCCCGGCGAAGGCGATCACCGCCTCGGCCTCGCCAAGCCGGTCGCGCGCATCCTCGGTCGAGAAACTGTCACTGACGATCGAAGCGACGTCGCGCTGGGCCTTGGGGAAGGTCGACTGCGGCTCGCTGGCCTTGCAGCCCGCAAGCACCAGCAACGCCAATGAGCAGGCCCTAATCGACATCCTCGACCTCGACCTTTTCACCGGTCACGCGCTGCGACAAGGCCGCCGCCATGAACCGGTCGAGATCGCCGTCGAGCACGTCCCCCGGCGCGGTCGATATCACCCCGGTGCGCAGATCCTTGACCAGTTGGTATGGCTGCAGGACGTAGCTGCGGATCTGGTGGCCCCAGCCGATGTCGGTTTTGTTGGCGGCGCTGGCATCGGCCTCGGCCTCGCGCTTCTGCAGCTCGGCCTCGTACAGCCGGGCCTTGAGCTGCTTCATCGCCTCAGCCTTATTCTTGTGTTGGCTGCGCTGGTTTTGGCACTGAACGACGATGTTGGTCGGAATGTGTGTGATCCGCACCGCGCTGTCGGTGGTGTTGATATGCTGCCCGCCAGCGCCCGATGCGCGATAAGTGTCGATGCGCAATTCGCTCTCGTTGACCTCGATATCGATATCGTCGTCGACCTCGGGATAAACCCACACGCTGGCGAAGCTGGTGTGTCGCCGCGCAGAGCTGTCGAAGGGCGAAATCCGCACCAGCCGATGCACCCCGCCTTCAACCTTCAAATTGCCGTAGGCATTCTCGCCCTTGATCAGCAACGTCGCCGACTTGATCCCGGCCTGCTCGCCAGCATGATGATCGATCAGCTCGACCTTCATCCCGTGGCGCTCGCCCCAGCGTGAATACATCCGCTGCAGCATCCCCGCCCAATCGTTGGACTCAGTTCCGCCGGCCCCGGCGTTAATTTCGATGTAGCTGTTGTTGGCGTCAGCTTCGCCGGCGAGCAATGCGGCGACCTTGTCGCGCTCGGCGCGGGCGGCCAGTTCGGCGAGTGACGCCACGCCATCGTCGACCAGCCCATTATCGCCCTCGCCCTCGGCCATTTCGATCAATTCGACCGTATCCTTAAGCTCGGTCTCGATCTTGGCGGTCGCGCCGATCGCTTCCTCAAGCCGCCGCCGCTCGCGCATCACCTCCTGCGCGCCCTTGGGGTCGTTCCACAGGCTGGGATCTTCGACCATGCCGTTGAGCTCGGCCAGCCGCTTATGCGCCTTGTCCCAATCGAGGAACCGGCGGAGCAGCTGGGTAGCAGCATTGATCTGGTCGATATGCGTTTGCGCTTCGGCGCGCATGATCTTGGCTTTCAAACAGGGCGTCGCGGTGCCCTAGTAAATCCCGCCCTGCCTTTGCAAGAAATCGTCGGCGGGAGGCTTGGGCTGGGATGGCCTGGTGCGCGCCGGTCGAGCGCGCTTGGGCGGTCCGCCGACACCTTCGGGCTCAGCAGAAGCCAAATCTTCGCGGCGGTATGAACGGCGCGGCTCGGTCTCGGGCTGGAAGGCTTCCCAGATCACCGACGATTTGGGATCCTCGCTGGTCGGGAAGGTGCCGAACACGCGTTTGCCAGTGATGCGGTCGATCCGCACCATGCGGATCCCGGCCGGGGCAACGAACGGAATCTTGGGGGCGTCCTTGAACGCGATCTGGGCGAATTGCTTGAAGATTGGCGCCGCGATCCGCCCGCCTTGCGCATAGCCGCCAAGCGAGCGCGGTCGATCATAGCCAAGGTAGATGCCCGATACGACGTCGGGAGTCCCGCCGACGAACCACACGTTGGTTGGGCCCGTCGTGGTGCCGGTCTTGCCAAACAATGGCCGGTTAAGATCGCGCAACACGGTCGCGGTGCCGCGTTCGATCACGCCTTCCATGATGTGAACCATCTGGTAGGCGGCCTGCGGCTCAAGCAATTGGCGAGCGCGGATTGGCGGGCGCGGCATCGCCTTGCCATCCCAATCCTTGGCATTGCACCCGTCCATCACCTGGCAGCGATTGTCGGTTCGATAGACCACTTTGCCGTTACGATCCTGGACGAAGTCGATGATCGTCGGGCGAACCTCGCGGCCGTTATTGGCAAGCATCGCATAGGCATTAGTCAGCTTCATCACCGTCGTATCGCCCGCACCCAGTGCAATCGACAGATAATTGGGGAATTTGCCAACCCCCAGATTGGCCGCAGTGGCGATGACTTTGGGCATGCCGGTCTGCGACGCGGCGCGGACGGTCATCAAGTTGCGCGACTGCTCGACCCCCCAGCGCATCGTCTTGGGTCCGGCATAGCCACCGTCAAAATTCTTGAAACATTTGTTGCCCAACCCCGCGCCCTGCCAGACGCAGAATGGCGCATCGACGATGATCGATGCCGGAGTCATGCCATTTTCGAGCGCGGTGACATAGACGATTGGCTTGAACGCCGAGCCAGGCTGGCGAAGCGCCTGAGTGGCACGGTTGTAGGATGAACCGACCACGTCGAACCCGCCCTGCATCGCCATGATCCGCCCGGTGCGCACTTCCTCGCTCAGGAATGCGCCGCCGACTTCGGGGATCGAGCGAAGCGCATAGCTGTTCCCGCCAATCGATTTTGCAATGACGATCATGCCCGGCTTGATCGCGCTGAACGCGGTTCCGCCACCACCGCGCCTGGCCTGCTGCGCCGCCGATGCCGACAAGGAGCCCTTGCTGCCGTCGGCGAAGCCAAGCACCGCTTGCCCGCCCGATTTCTCAAGCACCACGGCCTTGCGCCAATCGGGAAAGCCTGTGCCGAGCGCCGCGGCGGATAATTGGGTTCGCCAATCCCTGGACAAATCGATGCTGAGCTTGGTGTCCTGCCAACCGCGCCCGCCATCGAATTTGGCGAGCCCTTCGCGAAGCGCGTCGGCGGCGGCATCCTGCATCAACGGCACCATCGAGCTGCGCACCCACAGGCCGCCGGCATAGACGCTGTTCGGCCCTTGCTCGGCTTTCTCGCCAAAGCGGCGAACCAGGTCGCGGCGCACTTCTTCCATGAAATAGCCGCCGTTCTGCCGGAATTTCTCGTTGCTCCCATAGCGAATGGTGCCGAGCGGCGCGGCTGACGCAGCCACACCCTGCGCCTCGGTGAGAAAGTCGTTGGCGACCATTTCCCGGAGCACGTAATTGCGCCGCGCGGTGGCCTTGGCGGTCGCCCGGTTAGGATCGTAATTGGACGGTGCCTTGGGCAAGACCGCAAGATAGGCGGCTTCGGGCAGGCTGAGTTCACTTACATCCTTGTCGAAATAAGCGCGGCTGGCAGCCTGGATTCCGTAGGCGTTGCGACCAAGGAAGATCGAATTGAGGTACAGTTCGAGGATCTGCGGCTTGGACAAAGTCGATTCGAGCCGAAAGGCGAGGATTGCCTCGCGGATCTTGCGGGTAACCGCGTAGCTATTGTCCTGCAGCAGATATTTGGCGACCTGCTGGGTAATCGTCGAGCCACCCTTGGCCCGGCCGCCGGTGACCGTCTTGGTCGAATAATCGAACACCGCCCCGAGCAAGCCCGGATAATCGATCCCGCCGTGGCTGAAGAAGGTCTTGTCCTCGGCCGAGATGAACGCCTGCACCACCACCGGCGGATATTCGTCATAAGACAGCTCGACGCGCCGTTCGCGCGCGAAAGTCTGGACCGGATTGCCGTCAAACCCGCGCACATTGGTCGGCAACGGCGGCTGATAGCTGAGAAGCTTCTCCGAGGTTGGCAGGCCCGAGGCAAACCAGATCCACACTAACGAAAAGAACAGGAAGCCGGCGAACAACGCCCACGCGCCCCGCCTGATCCCGCGCCGCGCAAACCACGGGTCGACGCGGTCGTGCACCCGCTGGTTGAAGCGGACCATATCGGGAAGCGGGAGAGCGAAGGATTGCATTGGCGACAAGCATCTAGCCGCTTCATCGGCCCGCGCAAAGCCGGGTTAGCGCGATTGGCGCAATGCCGCGTCAACTTCGATCGCGCGGGCCAGTTCGG
>JBKJUB010000100.1:0-23513 GCA_046590765.1 Sphingomicrobium sp.
CGGCGTCTGTTTAACTCAAATCAATCGAGAATCGAGGTGCCTATGCGGCCGGCCAATTTTCGAGGATTTCGACCAAGCGGCTGAGCCAGGCATTGGTCTGGTGTCCATCGATCACGCGGTGATCAATGGTCAGCGTGACATAGGCCATTGGCCGGATGACGATTGCGTCCTCGCCATCGACCTCGCGCACTACGGCGCGCTTCTCCAATTTGCCGACGCCGAGGATCGCGGCCTGACCCGCGTGGAGAATGATCGGCGACGCGAGCAGGCTGCCCGACACGCCGTGGTTGGAGATGGTGAAGCTGCCTCCCGACACATCGCCGCCGGTCAGTTGGCCCTCGCGTGCGCGGGTCGTCAGATCGCCCAGCGCCGCGCCAATCTGCTCGAGGCTCAGCGCCCCCGCATCCTTGACCACCGGCACCACCAGCCCCTTGTCGCCAAGCGCGGTGCCCACCCCGATACTGATCGTCGGACCGATCGCGATCCGGTCGCTTTCCCAGCGCCCGTTGATTGCCGGCGCAACGTCCATCGAGTCAGCGGCAGCCTTCACTAGATAAGCGGTGTAGCTGAGCTTCACCCCGCGCTCGCCAAGCGTTTTCTTGTGCGCTGCGATCGCCGAAAAATCAGCCTCGAACAAGGCGGTGACATGCGGCGCTTCAGACGTCGCGCGAACCATATTCTCGGCAATCTTCAGCCGCATCCGGTCATGCGGGATATCGCCCGCTGCGACCGGCGCAGCGGCTACCGCGCGATCGACGTCCTCGCGAGTCAGCCGCCCTGAGCGCCCGGTCCCTGTAAGCGCTGCGGGATCCAACTTATGCTGCATCAACGCGCGTTTGACCGAGGGGGATAACCGCGCCTCTCCGCTCCCCGGCAAAGGCCGGGGCCCAGGAGCGCCAGCAGGCGCTTTGCTTTTCTCAGCTCGTGAAGGCTGTGCCTCCTGGACCCCGGCCTGCGCCGGGGAACCGGAATCAATCCGCCCCAATACCGCCCCCGGCACCGCGTCGGCATCCGTATCGAGCACTATCTCGCTCAGCACCCCGGCCACTGGCGACGGTACTTCCTGCGTGACCTTGTCGGTCTCAAGCTCGACCAACGGATCATTTATCGCGACCACATCGCCAACGCGTTTCAACCACGCGCGGACCACCGCCTTGGTCCCCTCCTGCTCGTCGGGAACGAGGATTTCAGTCGCCATCAGAATCCCACCAGCCGGTTGATCTCGGCGCGGATTCCCGCGACACTTGGCAGCACATGCTCGAGCAGGCTCGGATGATGCGGCGACGGGATGTCGGGCATCGTCACCCGCGCGACCGGCGCGTCGAGGTCGAGGAACGCCTCGTCCGCGACCACCGCCGCAATCTCCGCCCCGAACCCGCCGGTGCGCAAGTCCTCATGCACGATCAGGCATCGCCGGGTCCGCCGCACGCTGTCGAGCACCGCCTCGCGATCCCACGGCATCAATGTCCGCAAATCGATCACGTCGGCGCTTACGCTCTCCGCCGCCGCCTCGCACCGCGGCACCATCGCCCCCCACGTTACGATCGTGATTGCGTCGCCCTCGCGGGTTTTCTTGGCCTTGCCAAACGGGACGACGAACTGGTCCCCCGGCCACGGCCGCCGCGCCCACGCATCGTCGAGCATCGCGCGATGTTCGAAGAACAGCACCGGGTCGTTGCCGCGCAGGCTCATCCGCAGCAGCCCGACTGCGTCCTGGGCGTTGGACGGCACCGCGACCCGCCAGCCGGGATTATGGACGAACTGCACTTCGTTGGTTTGGCTGTGCCACGGGTCGCCGCATTTGAAGAACCCGCCCGGCACGCGCAGCACCATCGGCGCGGCGAAGCGGTTCGCGGTCCGCCAGCGCATCGTCCCGCAATCGTTGATCTGCTCGGTCGCCGGCTCGGCATATTTGCGGAACTGGATTTCGGGTACCGGCAGCAATCCGGCCAGCGCCATCCCCACCGCGCGCCCGACGATCCCCTCCTCATTGAGCGAGGTATCGAACACCCGCTCGCGGCCATATTTGTCCTGCAGCCCGAGCGTTACCGCATGGACCCCGCCCTTGGGCCCGACATCCTCACCGAACACCAACATCCTCGGGTTCGCCGCCAATTCCTGGTCGAGCACGCGGCGGATCGCGGTAACCATGTTGATCCGCTGGCCCTCGGGCGCGGCGATCTCGCTCGTCCCGTCGAGGCTTAAGCCGGCCGCGCCGCCGACCTGCGCCGCCTCGCCTTCGAAGAACACATTGCGCATCACCCGCTCGGGCGGCGACGGCGCGCGCGCTTCGGCTTCGCCCCGCGCCGCTTCGACCTCATGCGCGACGCTCGCCTCAATCATGTCCCAGTCGAGGTCGGCCGCAAACGCCTTGAGCTTGGGCAGCGGATCGCGCGCCCATTCTGCCGCGACCTCCGCCTCCGACTTGTACGTCTGCGTATCCTGAAAGCTGTGCCCCTCGAGCCGCGGCACCGTCAGCCGGATCAGCGCCGGGCCATTGCCACCGCGCACATGCGCCACCGCATCGCCGATCAGCGCCGCCGCCTGCGCCGGTTCAGTCCCGTCGCCGTTGAAAATCTCTAGGTTGCGGAAGCTGGCGAGGTTCGCGGCAATATCGCGCCCCGGGGTCTGGTAATCCGACGGCACCGAGATGCCATAGCCGTTGTCCTCAATGTAAAATAACATCGGCAAAGATTGCGTAGTGGCAATGTTTAGCGCTGCCCAAAATCCGCCGGTCGCGCAGCTCGCATCGCCGCCGAGCACCACCCCGATCGCGCCGCGCGCCTGCTCCCCGAGTACGCGCTCTTTATACGTCACCGCCTGCGCCCAGCCCGCCGCGGGCGCATATTGAGCGCCGACGCCGCCACACATCGGCAGCGCGTGGGCACCGCCGGGATTGGGATAATTGAACACCACGCCGATATCGCGCCCGTCGGAATAGCCGCCGTCGCGCCCCATCCCAGATCCCAGTGCATCGGCCAGCTTCACGCCCAGCGCGAGCAGCATCGGCCGCGATCGATAATAACCGCACGCCGCATCGCCATCGCGCAACTGCAGCCCGAGCAGAACCTGCGCCATGTCATGACCGCGCGCGCTGAACTGATAGAGGACCTTCTTTTCAGGGACGAGCCGAGTTTCCTCAAGCTCGTCGAGCGCCCTGCTGACGCTGACCAGCCGCGCTACCTCGCCCCAGTCGACCCCGTCATCCGTACCCGGCTTGATGGCCGGATCGCGTGTCGCCACGTCACTCACTCATCACGCTGATCACGGCGGCGCAGAACCGGTTGACCGCATCGTCGGCCATCCCAAGGATGTTGAACCGCCCGCTGTCGGCCATGTAGATCGCGTGGTCATTGCGCAGCTTGAGCACTTGCGCAGGACTCAATGGCAACATCGAGAACATGCCGTTCTGTGCGGCGATATAGGCGAGATCGGGATGCGCCCTGGCAATCTTCGCGCGCAGCCTCAGCACCCGCTCACGCATTGAATCCAGTTCGGCCTGCCAGTCGGCACGCAATGCCGCATCCTCAAGCACAATCCGCACCACTGCCGCGCCATGATCGGGCGGCATCGACCACATTTCGCGCGCGATCTGCAGTACGTGGGCCATCGCCTGCTTGCTCGTCTCGACCGACCCGGTCTTGAGGAACAGGCAGCCAACGCGGTCACGATAGACGCCGAAATTCTTGTCGCAGCTTTGCGCCACGATCACTTCGTCGCAGGCGTCAAGAATGCCGCGCAATCCTGCCGCATCTTCCTCCAGACCGCGGCCGAGCCCCTGATAGGCAAGATCGACCACCGGCATCAGCTTCCCATTGACGATTGCGCTCGTCACCTCGGCCCACTGCCCCGCATCGAGATCGGCCCCGGTCGGGTTATGGCACCCTCCCTGGAGCAGGACGACATCGCCCGGCTTTCCGGCCCTGATCGCGCGCATCATCGCGTCGAACTGCACCGTTCGCGCATCGCGATCGTAATAATCGTAAGTGACGGCATCCAACCCTGCACCAACCGCGAGCGGCACATGATTGGGCCAGGTCGGCAGGCCGATCAGCACCCGCGCGTCGGGACTGGCCACCGCGATCAGCTTGAGTGCCAGCGCCAGCGCCCCGCATCCCCCGGGCGTCTGCAATCCCAAAATCCGCTCGTCCGCCGCGTGCGGTCCGAGCAGGATTGGCGCGATCAGCGTCGGGAATTTCACATCCCCCGCACCGCCCAGATACGCCTTGCTGGCCTGCCGCTCCCACAGCAATTTCTCTGCCGTCTTGACGCTGCGCATTACCGGCGTGACGCCGCTGCCATCTTTGTAAACACCGACCCCGACGTCGATCTTCTCAGGGCGCGAGTCGGCATTGGCGAGTGCAATCAGGGCGAGCAAACTGTCGCTCTTTACCGGGTCGAGGTCGGCTAGCCGGCGGTGGCTTGTGGTGGTCAGCATGGCCCGGCTCTAGCGCAGGATCTTTGGCAGGTCATGCTTCGCCTGAAAAAACTGCGCGCGCATCGACCGAGCCGACACGCGCGCAGACCTGCAGATGACCGGAAGAACAGGGAAACGCCCGGCCGCCGCTCGGTTAGAATTAGGGCATCAGCACCGAATCGATGACGTGGATCACGCCGTTCGACTGCATGACGTTGGCGATCGTGATCTTGGCCTTGCCGCCCTTGGCGTCGATAACCCACCAGCCGCGGCCATGCTTGCGGAACATGAGGTTTTCGCCCTGCACAGTCTTGAGTGTCGCGGTGCCGCGATGACGCGCTGCAAGGCTTGCGATCTGGCCGGCGGTGATCCGGCCCGGGACGACGTGATAAGTCAGGATCGTGGTCAGCGTGCCCTTATTCTCGGGCTTGACCAACGTCTCGACGGTGCCAGCAGGAAGTTTCGCGAAGGCAGCGTTGGTCGGCGCGAACACCGTGAACGGACCCTTGCTCGACAGCGTATCGACCAGGCCAGCGGCCTTGACCGCGGCGACCAGAGTGGTGTGGTCGCGCGAATTGAGCGCGTTCTGGACGATGTTCTTGCTGGAATACATGGCGGCACCGCCCACCATCGGATTCTTGGCTGAAACCGCAGTCGGCGCGGCGCTCATTGCCAGAGCGGCGGCTAGCAGTACGAAAGGTTTGTTGGACAACATCGAAAAATCTCCTCCTGTGCATGCCCATCTCGGGCTGCTCAGCAGGAGTTACGTCGTCGCCATAGCGGCGGATGCAGCTAAACTTTGCTCAACAGGCCCGACGCAATCACCGCGCCGGTCGGTTTGCCAGTCGGCGATCCGCCAAGCGGCTCGATGGTGATTGCCAGCTTGGTTCCCGGCGCAATCACCGCGCCCATCTTGGCTTCGGCAACATACAGACCGGGGCCGGTGGCTTTAAAGGTGCCAAGCGGGATTGGCGGATCATCGCCGTGGATCGCCCATAATTGCGCGCTACGCCCCGCGGGAATTTGTAGCTCGCCGGGTATCTTCACCATCCCGGCGGCGGCATCATATAGCGCCGCATGACCTTCCGATCCGTCGGCGGGGGCCATCGCGGCAATCATCGGCGTCACGGGCGCTGGCACCACCGGAACGGGCCGGAAAGCCACCCCCGTCATCGCCAGCGCAGCGACCGACGCCGCCAGCGCGGCGGGCTTCCACAAATTGTTCGGCCGGATCGCTGCGATCTCGCGCGCGCCACCGATCCTTGCCTCGATGCGGGGCAATACCCCCGCGGGCACATCCGTATCCGCCACACCGGCAAACAATAACCCAAAATGATCTCGCCATTGCTCGACTTCGCGAGCGAAGGCAGGCTCGGCAATGACCCGCCGCAACGCCGCCGCACGATCGTCACGATCGAGCACGCCCAGCGCCAGCTCGGCGGCAGTAGTGTCGTCGGTCATGGCCGGCTCAATCGTCACTTAGGCAGTCCTTCAATCGCACCAGGCCGCGGCGAACCCAGCTTTTCATCGTTCCCAGCGGCACGCCCTCGCGTTCCGCCAGCTCGGCATAAGTCAGCCCGTCGAAGAAAGCGGTGCGGATCGCGCCGCGTTGCTTGTCCTCCAACTGGTCGAGGCACAGGTGCAACCTGCTGTCCTCGTCCTTGGTCACCATTCGCTCCTCCGCCGACGGATCAGAATCCGCCACTTCGGGCGCCTCGTCGAGCGTCAGCGCCACTTTACGCCCGGCCGACCGCCGCCAGTCGATCGCCCGGTTGCGCGCGATCGTCGCCAGCCAGCTGATCGGGCTTGCGCGCCCGGGCTCATACGCCCCGGCCCGCCGCCAGATGGTCAGATAGACCTCGCTCAACACATCCTCCGCCGCCTGCCGTTCCCCACAGATACGAAGGCAGACGCCAAAAAGCTTCGCCGAGGTCAGTTTGTAGAGCGTCGAAAAGGCCGCACGGTCTTCCGCCCCGGTCGCTACCAACGCCTCAACCAGCCGCGTCCGGGCGGCGTCGGTGGAGGGTTGCGGGGGAAGAGGTGCAGTCACGTCGCGACGCTAGGTTGCGATCTCGTCCAACGCAACCGGCCTTGAGCCGAAGTCCGCCTTGCGTCAAACAAGGGCGATGACCGAACCAACCATCTTGCTGACCATCGACAAGCATGTCGCGCGGATCACGCTCAACCGCCCCGATCGACTCAACAGTTTCACCAAGGCGATGCATGACGAACTGGCGATAGCGCTCGATTCCGCCGCCGATGCGCGAGTCATCGTCATTACCGGCGCCGGTCGCGGCTTTTGCGCGGGCCAAGACCTCAACGATCGCGCGGTTGCGCCCGGCGAACCGGTCGATCTTGGTGAAACGGTCGACACCAGCTGGAACCCGCTGATCCGCCGCCTGGCGACCATGCCGCAGCCGGTGATTGCGATGGTCAATGGGGTTGCGGCGGGTGCCGGCGCCAATATCGCGCTCGCCTGCGACCTCGTTATTGCCGCCAAGTCCGCCAAGTTTGTTCAATCATTTGCAGCACTTGGCCTGATCCCCGACAGCGGCGGCAGCTGGCATCTCCCGCGCCTCGTCGGCCAGGCCCGAGCGCTCGGCCTGGCGCTCACCGGCAATCCCCTCCCCGCCCAAACCGCCGCCGACTGGGGCCTGATCTGGAACTGCGTCGACGACGACGCGCTCGACGGCGAAGTCGATGCACTTGCGGCCAGGCTCGCCTCGCTCCCCCCGCTCGGCCTCGCCGCGATCAAGTCGATCATCCGCACCACGGGATCGCGCACCCTGGACGAGGAACTCGACCTCCAGCGCGACGAAATGCGCCGCTTGGGCTTCACCAACGACTATCGCGAGGGCGTCGCCGCCTTCCTCGAAAAACGCTTGGCGACATTCGAGGGGCGCTAACTAGGTTTGAAGTCCCGGCGCTGATCGCCATTTCGCCTTTGCTCGCCTCGCCGAACTCGCCCGCCCATACTCACCAGCGGATCATGTCGGCGATTGACCCGACTTCGCCAAAGAAAATTCGAATCAGTGGCCGCCCTATCGCAACTTTCAAATTCGCATAGTTTACTCCCCTTTCATGGCGGTGCTCGACGACGAGTGTGTTGACTGAAAAGTCGGCGAGGCAACAGCAGGGAACGCGATGCCCGTTCATACGTATTTGGGCCCGACTCTGTTGATTTGTGCCTCACTGCCGATGCTGCCGAAGAAATCTCCGATCGGTTGCTCAACGGAGTTCTAAAAGCGCGCGGCCATACATTCTTCGCCAACAAGAAGAAGCAGCGTCGCGATTAGCGACAGACAGTGCGATGCTTTCCGCCTTAATAGGGTGCGCCAACATGGAAGAGACCTGCTCCCGATGAGCACCTCGGCAATTGCGGCGCGACCGTGATCGACATTTGCCTGACGAAAGTCGCTCGCTTTGGGAACGGCGAGCTGGCGAGCTTCGTTGAACCGCTAACTGCAGGGAGATTTTTGATGAACATTCGTGACCTCATGACCAGCGACGTCCAGACCGTCTCACCGACCGATACTGCTCGGCAAGCGGCTGGCTTCATGCTTTCGGCCGACACCGGGTCGATCCCGGTGTGCGATGGCGACAAGATCGTCGGCATGATTACCGACCGTGACATTGCCGTGCGCGGCGTCGGCAAAGGGCTTGGCCCCGATTGCAGCGTCGCCGACTTGATGAGCAAGGACGTGGTCTGTGCGCGCGACACCGACGATGTCCTCGCGATCGCCCAGCAGATGAGCGACAAGCAGGTTCGCCGCATGCCGGTGGTCGATGCCAATGACAAATTGGTCGGGATGGTCAGCCTTGGCGACCTTAGCCGCCAGTCGCAGGAAGATGCCGCAAAAACCGCGCTCGACGGTGTTTCGGCCCCCGGCGACCAGCACGACCAGCGTTAGGCCGGGTTAAAGCCCAGCGATCGCCTGGTCGACCAGTGCCTTGTCGCTGTTCGCGTCATTGCGCTCGGCGATCAGGCGGCCCGCCGCAGCAGTCGCAGCCTTAGCGGCTACTGCGCGGACATCGTCGATAGCGGCGCGTTCTTCTGCGGCGATTTTGGCCTCGGCCATCTGTGTACGGCGTTCGACCAACGCCTCGGCATCGGTTTTGGCCTTGGCAACGATCGCCTTGGATTCGGCCTTGGCGCGGTCGAGCATTGACTTGGCTTCACCGTCGGCGGCTTGCGACTTCGCCTGATATTCGGCCTTGAGCGCTTCGGCTTCGGCGCGCAGCTGCTTGGCTTCGTCGAGCTGGGCGCGAATTTCGGCGATCTTGCCGTCGAGCGCCTTGCCAATCGCGGCCGGTACTTTCTTCCAGATCATCACCGCAAACACGGTGAGCATCGCAAGCGCGACCCAGCCGCCCGGGCTGAGCCCGAACGCGGTCGGCTCGGCATGTTCGGCAGCCTCGCCGTGCGCTGCGGCGGCGGCCATCATCAGCTTAAGCATTGCTCATCACCATCTTCACCGCAGCGGCCGAGTCGGCCAGGCTGACCTCGACCTTGGCGACCTTGGCCGCGATTTCCTTCGCCAGCTCGGCCGCAACGCCTTCGATTTCCTTGACCGCAGCAGTGCGAGCGCCGCGGATGCGGGTCTGCGCCTCGACCAGCCGGGCATCGATCGACGCATCAACTTCACCCAGCTTCTTCTCGGTCGCCGTCGCGCTATCGGCTTTCGCCTTGGCGGTCAGCTTGGCCGATTCGGCGCGGCCGGCGTCGATCCGCTGGCGATACGCTTCCTCGACCGCATCGGCCTCGGTCCGCGCCTTGTCAGCGGCGGCAAGGTCGTCGGCGATCTGGGCGTTGCGATCGTCCATCGTCCGCTCGACCTTGGGCACCATTCCCTTGCCCACCACGAAGTAAATCGTGCCAAGCGTGATCAGCAGCCAGAACCACTGCGAGGAATAGACCAGCGCGAGCTGGGAAAGTTGAGGCATGTCGGGCTCCGTCCGTTGCCTCGCGCCGACTGGCACGAGGCGTTTCGGACTTAACGGGCGTAAAGGATGATCATCGCGACGGCGAACGCGATCAGGCCGAGCAATTCGGCGGCCGCGAAGCCAATATACATCGTCACGCTCTGGCCCGGCGCAGCGGCCGGATTGCGCAGCGCGCCCTGAAGGAACGAGCCGAACACATTGCCGACGCCGGCAGCAGCAACACCGACGCCGATGGCAGCGAGACCGGCACCGATAACCTGAGCAGAAGCGAGATCCATGATAATTACTCCGTTTGAAAGTTTAGCTTGGTGGTTGGAAACTTAGTGAAGGTTGACCGCATCGTTGATGTAGATCGACGTCAGCAGCGCGAACACGAACGCCTGGATCGCGCCAACCAGAAGCTCGAGCGCGCTGACCCCGGCGACAAAGATGAAGCTCAATACCCCGACGCCATACCCAACTGCACCGCCGGCATTGAAGCCCTGGACGATGAAGTTGCCGAACACGTCGAGCAGGATATGCCCCGCGAACATCGCCACGAACGGACGAAGCCCAAGGCTGAACGGCCGCACCATGAACGAGATGAACTCGATCGGGGCGATGAATGCCTTGACCAGTACCGGCGCGCCCTTGGGCACGAACAAGGAGAAGAAATGCAGCCCATGCTTCCAGAAGCCGACGCCGAGCACGATCGCGAAGCTGATCACGCTCATGAAGCCGGTGACGGTGAACTGGCTGGTCACGGTGAACGGGTGAACGCCGGGGACGATCCCGAACGGCATCGCGCCGATCCAGTTGGAAAACAGGATGAACACGAACACCGTGAATACCCACGGGAGGTACTTGCGGCCCTCGGGCCCGATCGATGAACTGGTGATATTCTCGATGAAGCCGGTCAGCCCTTCGACCGCCATCTGCCAGCGGCCCGGCACCAGCCGACGTTGCATTCCGCCGAGCATGAACAAGGTGATCGCGCCCAGCACGATCAACATCCACAGCGACGAATTGGTGAACGCGAATGGCGAACCGGTCAGTGCATCGCTGCCGATTGGCGCGATGGTGAACTGATGCATCGGATCGATTTTAGCCTGCGTGGACACGAAAAACCCTGTTTAAATCAGTGTGAAGAGCGAAAGATCAGGAACGAACTTTGGTCATGACCTGGAAACACGCCGCGATGAACGCCGCGAACATCAGGCCGATCGTGATCCACGGCAGCGTCCCGAGCAATTTGTCGAGCCCGAACCCGATGACGATGCCGCCAAGCGGATAGCCAAGCATGATCCCGGCGATCGACTTGGCGCTCCCCGCCGCGACGGCGCCCGACAGCGGACCCTTGTTACGGGCTTCTTCGGTGGCGCGCGCCTCGGCTATGCGCCGGTCGAGCGATTCCAGACCCGGGTCCGGCGCCATGGGCGCGTCCTGAAAGTCGTTCGAACCGTTGTTCACGCCGCGAAAATACCTGCTGTTGCCTGCTGTAATGAGGCAAAATCATTGAAAAACCGCGAGAAATTCAA
Organism: Sphingomicrobium sp.; assembly: GCA_046590765.1. Classification (GTDB taxonomy): domain Bacteria; phylum Pseudomonadota; class Alphaproteobacteria; order Sphingomonadales; family Sphingomonadaceae; genus Sphingomicrobium. The sequence goes on from JBKJUB010000100.1 coordinate 10,879, forward strand.
GGCTCCTCGTGCGGCGTGGTCGCTTTAGGTAGCCTCGGCCCGCAAGTCAACCGCGGGCAACCCGGTCAGGGCCGGCAATAAGACGGGATTGCGACCACTTGGCCCGCCCCGCGCCGCCGCCAGACGTTGTCGGCGAGCAGATAGGCTTCGCCTACCGCGACACTCGACAGCAATTCGCAGCCGGCGGTGATCCCAACTTCCTGCGGGCTTGCACCGCGCTTTCCGGCGAGGCCAGTGAACAATGACCTGCGGCGAATGTTGACCGCATCGACCTGGGTGCGGACCGATGGAGCGACTGCCACGGCATAACCGAGATAGCCGTCGTACCGCTCGCCAATCTGTCCCGCAGCCCGCGCGGCGACGATCGCCGGGGCTGATTGCGCGGCGAGCGGCATTGCGGTCAGCAATAACGATCCCGCCAAGACTATCGCCAGCTTCACTGCGCGCCGCCCTCCGGCTTGGTCGGGAAGGTATCCGGGTTGCTCTTGATCAACGTGTCGACGTCGCGCTGCAAGCGGACCAGCACTTCCTGCTCGATCTTGACGTTGAGGTTGATCTCGATCGGCTTCTCGGGCGTCTTGACGGTGACGCAGCTTGCCAGTGGCAGCAGCGCCAGCGCGGCGGCAGCGGTGTTGAGGCGTGGGGCTCGGTTCATGGGCTTCACTCGCTCTTGCTCTTGGGTGTGGTGGAAATTTCGATTTTCTGCTCGACCGGAGTTTGGGTCTGGGTCTGGCTCTCATCACGGCGGCGTACCTCGGTGGCGATGCCGGGGATCTGGTCGATCGGGACAGGAAGGACGTCGCGAATGACGCTGCGCGGGTCGCTGACGCTTTTGGCGGTGGCGATGAGTGAACGGAACGGCCCCTTGATCGTGACATTGAACTTGAACGGCACGCGCTTGACCGCCGACCGGAGCAGCCGCTGGGTATTGTTCGCCTGACCAATCGCGACCTGGTCGATCGTCAGACGGGTCGCGAATTCCCCAGACAGATCGCCATCGAGCCGCACGATCATGCTGCGATAGCGAAGCGAGCGGAGCGCATCGAACGCCAGCCCGCCGAAGAAGCCGAGGTTTGCGCGGCTAACCACGCCTTCGTAGGACAGGGTGCCGCCGGGATCGCGACTGTCGAGCCTGCCCCCCACAATCCGTCCGCCATTGTCGACAAAGATCATCGGCAGCACGCCGTCGAACAGGCCGGTGGCAGCAATTTCCTTGAAGCCCAGCGTGCTCACGAAAGCGTTCGAATCGAACCCGATAACTTCGAAGGTCAGGCGTTTCGGTGTCGATTTGGCAAAATTGAGCACCGTCTCCTGTAGAATCAACCGCCCGCCCATGAACGGCCACTCGCCGCGCTCGACCTTGACCAATTGGCTCGACAGTATTTGGAAATGGATTTGGCCATTCTCGACCAGGATACCGGGGTTGATGCTGGCGACGGTGAAGGTCTGGCCCGGCGCGGTCTGCAGCGCGAGCAGATCGGTGAAGTGGATTGTACCTTTCAGGCCAGTGACGGGACCGAACGTTGCCGCCAGGTCGGTCCCGTCAGTCGAGAAGTCGCCGGTCGAGGTAACCTTGCCATTCCCGCTCCAGTTGATTCGCCCCTGCCCCTGCACCGTTCCGTTGACGAGCGCGATGACGCCCTCGGTCAGGCGGGTGAGTTGTTCGGGTTGGAGACCGCCGCCGAAGCGAATACCAGGGACGTCGAGAATTGCCTCGCCATTGCCGCTCGACAGTCGGTGGGTGATCGCGACATTGGTTACCCTGGTCCCGCTGGCGGGGTGGTGCAGCGACCCATTGGCCCTGATCAAATCGTTGGCCAGCCGGAAGTGAAGATCGTTGCTCGCCAGCGGATAGAAGCGCGCCGGATTGGCGAGGTCAGACACCGTCGACGATCCGTCGATCGCCAGCGCGCCGCCAAGGAAATTGAACTTGCCTGCCGCCCCGCTGAGCTCGACCGGCACGCGACCGATCAACGCCGTCGCGCCGCCAAAATTGCCCGTTGCGCCGCCCTTGACGAGCATTCCGGTAAGCGTCGTTGCCGTGATTTTGACCGGCGACTGCGAGCGTCCGAGTTGCAGCCCCAACCCTTCTGCCGCGAACCGGTTGCTACCGCTCAGCCGCGCCTGTGCAGCGGTCAGCGCGAATGGCGACTTGCCAAGCGTCCCGCCGAGCCGGAGGTTACGTGCCGCAGCCCCGATCATCACCGGCCCGCGGCCATTCTTGTAGAGGATTGCAGGGCCGGTTGCGCACAAGGGCAGCCGCGCCGCGCCAAGCCGGAGCGCGCCCACGCTTAACGACTGGAAGCGCGCGTCGATGCATCCCCGACCGAAGGCGAAGCCGCCGCCATTGCCGCCGATGGCGCCGCTGACGGGAATTCTCAGCCCGCGGACGAACCCGCCCGAGAACGGGCCATCGAGCACCGCCAGCGTGTTCACGACGGTTGACCCGCCCGGACCCGCGCGGAACGTAACTGGCGCCAAGGCCAGCCGAGAATTGCCCACACTGTACGGCGCAACTCGTGCCTCGCCGCTCATCGAACCGCCCTGACGCGGCTGGCGAAGCACAATGTCCGCCCGCGGCAGGCCGCCACCATTGGTCGAGATAGTGCCGTCGATCCGAAGTTTTCCATCGGGCCAATAATAAGTCACGCCATCGCCGGCCGCGACTGTCACCCGCCCGCCGCCGACGCCGCGCGCATCGGCGGTTTCGATCCGCACCCCGCCCCCACCGCGCAAATTGACCATGCTCAAATGGCCAGTGGCGTTGAAGTTGCTTGCTGTGCGACGAATTGCGGCCGCGATGGACTGACCGATCGGGTCGAGCGGCGTGCCCTTGGCAGCGCTGAGCGGCGCGACCAGTGGCGCAACCATCGCCGGCGCAAGCATCGCGCTATTGGCCCCATAATCGGCCGACAGCGCCAGTTCGCCCTTGCCCGCCAACAAGCGATATTTGCCGTCGAGCCGGGTTGCATCGGCATAGATCGAGCCCAGTCGCCCGCGTTGTGCCGATAGCTTGATCGCGCCCATTGTGTCGCTTGCGCTGCCTTTGAACCCGATGTTGGCGACGAGGTTGGCGAGGCCGTTATCGCCGGCGCTCAGCGAAGACAGCGAAAGTCGCCCATTGCCGTCGAACCGCCCGAAGGCCTCGCTAAACCCGCTGTCGAGCTCAAGTCGCGGCGCGATCATCGCCATCCGGCTGTTGGGGCAGATGAAGTGAGCAGCGGCAATCGGGCCGGTGACATGCGGTCGTCGCGCATCGACCCGAACACCAACGTTGCCGCGCAGCGCAAGGAGTTCGCAAGCGCCGGTGACCAGCTTCGGCCCCGACAGCGCCAATCGGCCCTTGAACCCGCCGGTCAGATTACCCGCACCTTGGACCGCGAACCCGAAATTGCCGAACGGGGTCTTGAGCGCGACACTGGTGTCGGCAACGTCGACCGCAATATCGGGCAAACTGAATGGCTTGCCGCTCGGAGGCGGGAGCAATTTGTCGATTTCTCCCCAGCTGACCGTACCACCGCGGCGAAGCTCGCCCCGCAACCGAACGCCGCGCGCTGCAATCCGATACACTTCGACCCCGCCGGTCCACAAAATCCGCATCTGGATCTTGGCGTAGCGCGCGGTGAGGTCAGGACTGGCCGGATCGCCAATAACCACGTCGCGGATGATCTGGTTATGGAGCCCGATCGACTCGATCTTGTAGGTCGCGCGAACCCCGCGTCGGGACAGTTCCTGCTCGATGAAATGCTCGGCGATCGGTCGGCGGGATATCCACGCCCCGACCAGGATCGCCAGCAAGGCGCCAAGCGCGATCAGCGATATCCAAAATGCGAGACTTCGACGTCGAATGACGATCACCGGCTCGTCCGCAGACGCGCCTGTGCCTTTATCGCCATCATTGTGAAGCCCGTCCACCATCCCCACCCTAACCAATCGAACACGCAGCCGTTCCGAAACCGCCGACAAACGCCCGTTGCACGACAGCAACGATGTTCCTAGCCTGCACGCCGATGGGGGACACGCCAACCGACAGCTCAGGGCATCGCGCCCGCCTCCGCGAACGCCTGTTCGACGGCGGCGACAAAGCGCTGCTCGATCATGAGCTGGTGGAATACCTACTCGCGCTCGCCATTCCCCGCCGTGATACCAAAGCGCTCGCCAAGCAATTGATCGCTCGCTTTGGGGGAATTGGCCTGTTGCTCGACGCCACTCCGCAGGCGCTCCGGGCGGAAGGGCTCAGCGACGGAACCATCGGCGCGCTGAAGATCGCTGAAGCAACCGCGCTTCGCCTGCTCGAATCCAAAATCGAGGGGCGCCCGATCCTGTCGAGCTGGGATGCGCTAGGCGACTATCTCCAGGCGGCGATGGCGCATTCTCCGGTGGAGGAAGTGCGGATCCTATTCCTCAACGCCAAGAACATGCTGATCGCCAACGAGGCGCTGTGGCGCGGCAGCGTCGACGAGGCGTCGATCCATGTCCGCGAAGTGATCGCCCGCGCCATCGCGCTCGGCGCCACCGCGATCATCATCGTCCACAACCATCCGAGCGGCGACCCTTCGCCGAGCCAACAGGACATCCACCTAACCAGAGACCTTGTCGAGGCCGGCCGCCACATGAAAATCATCGTCCACGACCATGTGATCGTCGGCACACAGGGCCGCTCGAGCATGAAGGCAATGGGGCTGATATAGCTGCGGCTGCTACTCTTCAGGTGCGGCGCTGGGCTGCGACCTCGTTTTTCAGCTTCGAGGAATCCTCGACGATCCTGTCGAGCAGGTTCGCGTTCGCCATCGTGCCATGACCGCGCCAGCTGAGCTGAGTACGCAGGAGATTGAACTCGGCATCGCCGGGAGAATGGGACAATCCACCACCGGCATCCGCTTGCCGCACGCCGAATCGGGCGCGCGAATATTGCTCGAGATTCTGGTCCAAGGGCGACATCGGTATATCGCGAACCGTCGTGGGCGAGGCATAACCCGGGCCGATATTCACTTGGCGCAGGTACGAGACGTAGGGTTCGACATAATTGTCGTTGTTCCGGACCAGCGCGCCCTTGAGATATTGCAAACGGGCAAAATAGGCTGACAAATCGTTGCGCAATTTCGCATCGCTGATCAGGGACAGCCGCCCGCTACTCTCGAGATCGTTGAACGTCGTGCTATCGAAGCGTGGGCTCATGCGGATGGTTAGCGCGGTCAAAACGTGGCCGAGGCGCAGGTTCCGCACGACGCTCTGCGGTTGCCGGCTGAGCGCGAGCGCGACATTGATCTGCTTGACCTTGATCGTCTCGAACGCCTGCTGATCCCGGGCCCTCGATATGATCGTATCGAGATCGGCTTCTAGCCGTTCGATATATTCGCCTTCCAGCTGCCGCTCGACACGCGCAGAATTCCAGTTTGAGACCTGGATGCCGACAAATACGCCGACGACGGTAATCAAGAAGTCGAAGGCGATTGCCGTCCACTGCTGGTTGCGTACATGCTCGATCACGCGGCGCAGGATCATTGCAGCCCCCCGTTATCTCCATGACAGCAATTTCCCGACGCGCAAAGGTTTGAAACCCTCGACGGCTCCTGCTAGCCGCCATCGCTATGGTCCCTCGCTATTCCCGCCCCGCCATGACCGCCATCTGGTCATCCGAAAATCGCTACCGCATCTGGTGGCAGATCGAGATATTTGCGGCCGAGGCGATGGGCGCGATCGGGATGATCCCGGCTGACGACGCCAGGACCATCCGCAGGGCCTATGACGACGACGCGCTGGGCGAGATCGATGTTCCCGCGATCGACGCGATCGAGGCGGTTACCAAGCATGACGTGATCGCCTTCCTCACCTGGGCGGGCGAGAAATTGGGCCCCGAACGGCGCTGGCTTCACCAGGGGATGACTTCGAGCGATGTCCTCGACACCAGCCTCGCGGTCCAGCTCAAGCAAAGTGCCGACCTCCTCCTCGCCGACCTCGACGCCTTGCTCGTCGTGCTCAAGCGCCGCGCGATCGAGCATAAGCTTACACCGACCATCGGGCGCAGCCACGGCATCCACGCCGAGCCGGTCACCTTCGGCCTCAAGCTGGCGCAGGCTTATGCCGAGTTCGACCGTTGCCGAACACGCCTGCTCGCCGCGCGCGATGACATCGCGACCTGCGCGATTTCGGGCGCGGTGGGGACCTATGCCAACATCGACCCGGCGGTCGAGGCGCATGTCGCCAGGGAGCTCGGGCTAGCGCCCGAACCAACCAGCACCCAAATCATCCCGCGCGACCGCCACGCGATGTTCTTTGCCGTGCTCGGCGTCATCGCCAGCTCGATCGAACGGCTCGCGATTGAGGTCCGCCACCTCCAGCGCACCGAAGTACTTGAGGCAGAGGAATATTTCGCGCCCGGGCAAAAAGGCAGCTCGGCGATGCCGCACAAGCGCAATCCGGTGCTGACCGAGAATCTTACCGGCCTTGCCCGCGTCGTCCGCGCTGCGGTTGTACCGGCGATGGAGAATGTAGCGCTGTGGCACGAGCGCGACATCAGCCACTCGTCGGTGGAACGCTTTATCGGCCCCGACGCTTGCATCACGCTCGATTTCGCGCTGGCGCGGCTGACGGGCGTGATCGATAAATTGCTCATCTATCCCGAGCGCATGCAACGCAACATGGACCGCATGGGTGGGCTGATCCATTCGCAGCGCGTACTTCTTGCGCTTACCCAGGCCGGGCTCAGCCGCGAGGTCAGCTATTCGCTGGTCCAGCGCAACGCGATGAAGGTGTGGGAGAGCGACGGCCATCTGCAATTGCTCGACCTGCTCAAGGCCGACCCCGACGTCACCGCGCGCCTGTCGAGCGACGACCTCGAAGGGCTGTTCGATCTTGATTATCATTTCAAGCGCATCGACGTGATTTTCGACCGGGTATTCGGACCGGCGGGTTGAGCGCTCACGCTTTTTTGCGTGCCGCGACCCGGGCCGCCCACAATCAGGTCGATGCCTTGCTCTCAAGCTACAATCTCGGCGATCCGGCCGATTACGGGCGGTTTCTCGGCATTCAGGCAGCGGCGTTCCTGCCGGTTGAGCAGGCGCTTGACGACGCCGGCGCCGCAGCGGTGATTCCGGACTGGTCGGATCGTCGGCGCGGCGCGCAGCTTCGCGAGGACATCGCCGATCTCGGGATTGAGCCGCCCGCGTCGATTGAGCCTCCGGCGTTTTCGACATTCGACGACGTTCTTGGCGGCGCCTATGTCCTCGAAGGATCGCGGCTAGGTGGAGCGATGCTGGCCCGGTCGGTCGGGGCTGGGCTGCCGCAGCGGTTCCTGTCGAGCTCGCCATTGCGCGGCGGTTGGAAAACACTGATTTTATTGCTTGAACATAATCTCCAGTCCGTCGTTCAACGCGAGCGGGCGGGGAACAGTGCGATCAAAACCTTTGACTGTTTTTTTCGTGCCGCGAACATTAGCGTAGGCATTCGATGAAATTCACTTCGCCGAAAGATGAGATTGATCTCACCAATTGCGATCGAGAGCCGATTCACCTGCTTGGCGCGATCCAGCCGATTGGATTCCTCGTTGCGGTAAGCACGGATTGGCTGATCGCGCGCGTGTCGGCCAACATCGGTGACTTTTTCGAGGTCGAGATCGACCAGATCATCGGCCAGCCGTCGACCACTTTATTTTCTCCAGACGCCATTCACGCAATGCGCAACCGGCTCGCCTTGCTGCGCGGCGCTGATGCGCTCGAGCGGCTGTTCCGCTGCCCGCTAACCGAGGGCGGTCGACCATTCGACGTCGCGCTGCACATGAGCGGCAGCAATGTCATCATCGAGGGAGAGCCTTCGACCGAGCAAAATTATGGCGACGCCACCGGCACGGTTCGCGGCATGATTTCTCGGCTCGATCAGGCACCTGACCTCGAGCGTTTTTACAATGAAGCCGCACGTCAGGTCCGCGCGCTTACCGGATTCGACCGGGTGATGTTGTATAAGTTCGATGATGACGGGTCGGGCCACGTGGTCGCGGAAAGCGCCAAGAGCGGAATCGGCAGCTTCCTCGGCCTGCGTTATCCATCGACGGACATTCCGGCGCAGGCGCGCACGCTTTATAAGCGCAGCTTGCTACGCGTGATCACCGACGTCGACGCTGTCCCGGTTCCAATCGTCCCGGTTTTTGCCGAAGCAAAGCGGCCGCTTGACCTGTCGTTGTCGGTGCTTCGTTCGGTATCGCCAATCCATATCGAATATCTGCGCAACATGGGCGTCGGAGCGTCAATGTCGATCTCGCTGCTTGTGGAGGGCGAATTGTGGGGGCTGATCGCCTGTCATCATTACAGCCCGCGCTGCCCGAGTTTCGAACGCCGATCCGTAGCCGAATTATTTGCCCAGATGTTCTCGATGCGCATCGATACCCGCGAGCGGAAGCTGGTGGTCGAATATGAGCGCCGGGCACGCGATATTTCGGATCAATTGCTTGGCGCGGTCGCGTCGGACGAATCCTTGCTTAGGGATCCCAACTGGCTCAGCGAAATACTGACCAGCGCCATCCCCGCTGACGGGGTTGGCGTATGGATCAATGGCAATTATGCATTTGCCGGGCAGACGCCGGATAGGCCGGCGTTCGCACAAATCATTAATGCGTTAAATGGCGTTGCGGCGGGCAAGATTTTCGCGACTGACCATATCGCCGAACTTGTTGCCGATGCAGGGGAGTTTGCGTCGCAATCGGCCGGCATGCTGGCGATCCCAATCAGTCGCTCACCGCGCGATTATGTTATTCTTTTCCGCCGTGAAATGATCCATTCGATCCGCTGGGCGGGCAATCCGCAAAAGCCGATCGAATATGGCCCCAATGGCCCGCGCCTCCAACCACGCGAAAGCTTCGCCGAATGGAAGGAGCTCGTCGAAGGTAAATCCCGCAGGTTCGATACGTCGGAACTGCGCGTCGCCGAGACATTGCGCGCCACCCTAATCGAGGTTGTCCTGAGATTATCAGACGAGGCAAGTGTCGAGCGCCAAGCCGCGACCGAGCGCCAGGAATTACTGATCGCGGAATTGAATCACCGGGTGCGCAATATCCTGTCGTTGATCCGCGGCCTGATCCGCCAGTCGAAGCCCTCGGCCGAGACTTCGATTGAAGATTTTGTCCGCGTTATTGATCAACGCGTCCACGCGCTTGCTCGGGCCCATAACCAGATTACCGACGACCAATGGGGCCCCGCTCCCCTGCGCAGCCTGATTGATGCCGAGGTGGCGGCGTTTGTTAGCGAAAAGCAGGATCGGGTGCACGCGATTGGCGACCCTGTTCTGCTCAAGCCGCAAGCCTATTCGACGATGGCGTTGGTGATTCACGAACTGGTCACCAATTCCGTCAAATATGGCAGCCTGAGTACCGATGGCCACGTCAACATCAGCTGGGTTCGGGACAATCATGGATCCTTGTCGATCGACTGGATCGAGATTGGTGGCCCGGTCGTCGAACAGCCTACGCGCCGCGGCTTTGGCACGACGATTATCACCCATAGTCTTCCCTACGACCTGGGGGGAGCGACGACGGTCGACTATGCACCGGGCGGTCTGCGCGTAACAATGGTCGTGCCAGCGCGGCATATCGTTGTCGCGGTCGCCGAACCAGAACGGCCGCACAAGCACATCATGCTGCACGACCCAGCGCCAATTGTCGAAAAGGTCGATCCCTTTCTGCTCAAGGGTCGAACGATATTACTGGTGGAGGACAGCCTGATCATTGCGCTCGACGCCGAAGACATTCTCTCGCGCCTGGGCGCCGCGCGGGTGATCAGCCACGGGACTGTAGTCGGCGCAGTGGCCGCAATCGACAGCGCCAAGCCCGACCTTGCCGTCCTCGACATCAATCTTGGCGATCACACCAGTTTTGCGATCGCTGACCGGCTGGATACGCTTGGCATCCCGTTCCTGTTCGCAACGGGATATGGCGAGCAAGCCAAACTGCCCGAGCGACATCGCGCGCGGGTGGTGCTTCAAAAGCCGTACACAATGCAGATGATGGCGCGCGGCATCTCCGAGATGCTGCGCGATTACGCAGCAGCGAAGTGATCGCGGATTAACCGTCGATCATCGCTTTCAACCGACTGAAGAATCCCTTGCTCGCGGGGCATTCGTCGCCCGTCTCGGTCGCGCGAAATTGCTCCAATATGGCTTTTTGTTCCTTCGACAATTTAGACGGCGTTTCGACCAGGATGCGGGTAATCAAATCGCCCCGACCGCGCGCGTTGAGCACGCTCATCCCCGCGCCGCGGTGACGAAGCATTTCACCCGATTGGATGCCAGCAGGGATCTTGATCTCGATCTTTTGACCGTCGATCCCTGGAATCGCAATTGACCCACCCAGCGCGGCAGTAATGAAGCTGATCGGCGCTTCGGCGACCAGATTGGTCGCTTCGCGCTGGAAGATGGCGTGGCGATTCATGTGGACGAACAGGTACAGGTCGCCGCTCGCCGCACCGCGAAGTCCAGCTTCGCCTTCGCCGGACACCCGAATCCGGGTGCCTTCGTCGACCCCAGCGGGGATATCGACATGGAGCTTGCGTCGTTTGAGCGCGCGTCCTTCGCCCTCGCAAGTGCGGCAAGGGTCGGCGATTACCGCCCCCGCCCCGCCGCACGTCGGGCACACCCGTTCGACGACGAAGAAACCTTGATTGGCGCGGACTTTGCCAGCGCCGTTACAGCTGGTGCAGCGCGCCGGCTTGGCTTCACCGCGCGAGCCTTGCCCGCTGCACGTGTCACACCGCGCCAGTGCCTCGATTTGAATATCCTTGCCGACCCCGGCGAACGCTTCCTCCAGCGTCAGTTCAAGATCGTAGCGAAGGTCGGCCCCGCGCGCCGCATTCTGCCGCTGTCCGCGCGGGTCCATGAACTCGCCAAAGATCGAGGAGAAGATGTCCGAAAAGCCTTCGAAACCGCCCTGCGCGAAGGGATCGGCCCCGCCGCCGCCATTCTGGAACGCGGCATGGCCAAAGCGATCATAGGCGGCGCGCTTCTGCGGATCCTTGAGCACGTCATAAGCCTGGCTGATCTCCTTGAAGCGCGCTTCCTTGTCGGTGCAGCCCCCGTGGCGATCGGGGTGGCATTCCATCGCCTCGCGCCGATACGCCGACTTGATCGCAGCAGCATCCGCCCCGCGATCAATGCCCAGCAATTGATAATAATCGGTTTCAGCCACTCGAGATCAATTCCCAAAATGCCGTCCGCCCCGAGCTTGCGTTTAGGCTCGGGGCGATCGGTTTTTGCACTGGGGCTTAGCCCTTGTTCTCGTCGTCGACTTCGGAGAATTCGGCGTCGACCACATCCTCGTCGGCGGGAGCCGCCTCGGCCGTCGCTTCATCGCCACCAGCACCGGCATCGGCTGCGCTGGCCGCCTGCTGCTGCTCATACATCGCCTGGCCAAGCTTCATCGCCGCCTGGGTCAGCGCCTGCGTCTTGGTATTGATCGTCTCGGTGTCGCCGCCCTCGAGCGCGGTCTTGGCCTCGGCCAATGCCGTTTCGATTTCGGTCTTCACTTCAGCCGATACCTTGTCGCCATGCTCTGCGAGCTGCTTCTCGGTCGAATGGACCAGGCTCTCGCCCTGGTTCTTCGCTTCGGCGCCGGCCTTGCGGACCTTGTCTTCCTCGGCGAATTGCTCGGCTTCCTTGACCATCTTTTCGATGTCTTCGTCCTTCAGCCCGCCCGACGCTTGGATCTTGATCTGCTGTTCCTTGCCGGTGCCCTTGTCCTTGGCGTGGACATTGACGATGCCGTTGGCGTCAATGTCGAACGTGACCTCGATCTGCGGCACGCCGCGCGGCGCCGGGGGAATGCCGACCAGGTCGAACTGGCCGAGCACCTTGTTATCCGCCGCCATTTCGCGCTCACCCTGGAAGACGCGGATGGTGACTGCATTCTGATTGTCGTCGGCAGTCGAGAAGGTCTGACTCTTCTTGGTCGGGATCGTGGTGTTGCGATCGATCATCCGGGTGAACACCCCGCCCAGCGTCTCGATGCCGAGCGAAAGCGGAGTCACGTCGAGCAGCAGCACGTCCTTGACGTCGCCCTGCAGCACGCCGGCCTGGATTGCGGCGCCCATGGCCACGACTTCATCGGGATTGACGCCGGTGTGCGGCTCCTTGCCGAAGAATTCCTTCACCACTTCGCGGACCCGCGGCATGCGCGTCATCCCGCCGACCAGCACGACCTCGTCGATCGCCGACGCGTCGATTCCGGCGTCCTTGATCGCCTTCTTGCACGGCTCGAGCGTGCGCTTGATCAGGTCGTCGACCAATTTCTCGAGGTCCGAACGGGTGATCGTCTCGACCAGATGGAGCGGGGTGGTTGCGCCACCTTCCATGCGGGCGGTGATGAACGGCTGGTTGATCTCGGTAGTCTGTGCCGAGCTAAGCTCGATCTTGGCCTTCTCAGCGGCTTCCTTGAGCCGCTGCAGCGCCAGCCGGTCGGTGCGCAAATCAATGCCTTCCTTGGCGGCGAGGATTTCGACGCCAAGATCGTCGAGTTCCTGGCCGACAAGTTCAAGGCCAAGGAAGGGATCGATCTCAAGACCGATCGGCTGGCGCTGCAGCGGCTCAAGGAAGCCGCCGAGAAGGCCAAGATCGAACTGTCATCGGCGCAGTCGACCGAGATCAACCAGCCGTTC
>JBKJUB010000165.1:0-2556 GCA_046590765.1 Sphingomicrobium sp.
CGTCGGGACTGACCGCGAAGGCACCGAGACGGAAATATTCCTTGCCCTCGGCCTCGGCATTTTCGTCGAAGATCAGTTGGTCATCGCCGCCCGAGACCGGCTTGCGGTACCACAAGCGATATTGCGTCCCTTCCTTAAACGCGGTCCAATAAAGCCAATTACCGTCCCTGAGCGGCGGCGAGCTATCATCCTCCTTGATCCGCCCCTTCATCTCCTGAAACAGCCCCTCGATCAGTTCGCCATGCGGCGCCATCACGGCCTCGAAATAGTTATTCTCGGCCTTGAGATAATCGAGCACTTGCTCATCATTGACCTCGGGATAAGCGGGATCACGAAGCCAGTGCCAATCGTCGGTCAAAGTGACGTTGTGATGCGTGACCTGATGGGGCTTGCGTGCGGCGATCGGTGGCGGGGGCAGGGTCATTCATTCTCCGGGCATTGGCGAAACGCGTGTCGGAGGTCTATCTAGCGGGCAACAAGGAGTAAGCCCATGTCTTCCTACGCCGACCGTCTCGCCGCGCTTCGCGATCAATTGAAACGCGACCGACTCGACGGGTTCGTGGTGCCGCTGACCGATGAGCATATGAGCGAATATGTCGGCAGCTACGCCCAGCGGCTCGAGTGGCTGACGGGGTTCAAGGGATCGGCCGGGTCGGCGGTAGTGCTGCCCGAGCAGGCCGCGATCTTCACTGACGGACGCTACACGCTGCAGGTGCGCAGCCAGGTCAGCGGATCGGAGTGGAGTTACCAATCGGTGCCCGAGACGAGCGCCGCCGAATGGCTCCGCGAGCATGCGCCGCAGGGCGCGCGGATCGGCTATGACCCGTGGTTGCACACCAGTGACTGGGTTAATCAGGCCAGGGAGCAACTCGCCGCCAAGGGCGCCGAGCTGGTGGCGGTGGGCATTAATCCGATCGACCGGGTGTGGGCCGACCGGCCGGCCCCGTCGAAAGCGCGGCTGGTGGTCCAGCGCGACGAGCTGGCGGGGCAATCATCGGCCGACAAGCGCCAGCAGATGGCCGACTGGCTGAGCGACAACAACGCCGACGCGGCGGTGCTCGCGGCGCTCGATTCGATCGCTTGGACGTTTAATTTGCGCGGCGCCGACGTCAGCCACACGCCGGTGGCGCTGGCCTATGCGATCGTCAATCGCGACGGGACGGCGGAATTGTTCGTCGATCCCGACAAGGTTGGCGACGAGGTCAAGGCGCACCTTGGCAATGGGGTGCGGCTGCACGAAAGGTCGGCGTTCGAGGGCTATCTCAAGGGACTTAAGGGAAAGCGCATTGCGGTCGACCCCGAGCGGTCAGTGGCGGCGATTGGCCAGGCGCTCGACGAAGCTGGCGCGGTGACGTGGCGGGTGCGCGATCCCGCCGTGCTGCCCAAGGCGATCAAGAATGCGGCCGAGATATCGGGTCACCAGGCGGCGCAGGCGCGCGACGGGGCGGCGATCGTGCGCTTCCTGCAATGGGTCGAGACCGAAGCGCCGTTGGGCAAGCTCGACGAACTGATCGCGTCGGACAAGTTGCAGGCGATTCGCGCTGCGGGCGGGATGCTCAAGGATCTGTCGTTCGACACCATCTCCGGGTCGGGGCCGAACGGCGCGATCGTCCATTACAAGGCGTCGGCGGAGACCAATCGGGCGATCACCATGAACTCGCTCTATCTGGTCGATTCGGGCGGGCAATATGAAGATGGCACGACCGATATCACGCGGACGCTGTCGATCGGCGAGCCGACCGCCGAAATGCGCGACCGGTTCACGCGGGTGCTGCAAGGGCATATCGGGATTGCGACGGCGCTGTTTCCCAAGGGCACGCGCGGCTCGCAGCTCGACAGTTTCGCCCGCCGCGCTTTGTGGGACGCGGGGGTCGATTATGCACATGGCACGGGCCACGGGGTCGGCGCCTTCCTGTCGGTGCACGAGGGGCCGCAGCGTATCTCGCCGGCCGGATCGTCGCAGGCCGGGGGCGATGAGCCGCTCCAGGCAGGGATGATCCTCAGCAACGAGCCGGGTTATTACAAGGCGCACGAATATGGCATCCGGATCGAGAATCTGGTGCTGGTGGTGGAGAAAGCGGTCGCCGGCGCGGAGAAGCCGATGCTCGGGTTCGAGACATTGACCTTCGCGCCGATCGAGCGGCGGCTGATCGTCAAAGACATGCTGTCGGCGAAGGAAATTGCGTGGGTCGATGATTATCATCGCGACGTGCTCGCCAAGATCGGGCCGCAGCTCGATGGTGAGGAGCGCCGCTGGCTCGAGGCGGCCTGCGCGGCGCTTTAGTCTAAGGCTGGTGGCGGCTTGGGCGGTTCGCTGTCGCGCGCCTGGGCTTTGCGGCGCTTGAGATTGTCGCGCAGCGCGGCGGCGAGGCGCTCCTCGCGTTGGTGATCGGCCTTGGACATCGGACAGTCTGCCTAGGCCCAAGCGGGTTGACAGTCGAGCGGCGCTGCGGCCATAGGCGCGCGTCCAATCCGACATGCTGTCGTAGCTCAGTGGTAGAGCGCATCCTTGGTAAGGCTGAGGTCGTGAGTTCAATCCTCACCGACAGCACCATT
>JBKJUB010000200.1:0-3326 GCA_046590765.1 Sphingomicrobium sp.
CCCGCCGAGCTAGGGGGATGTTTGCCTGAGTATCGAGTGAAGTTTCACTGCCCTGCGCGGCCATGTGAAATTGTCATCGGGCTTGCCGCGATCCGTTATCGTTCGCCTCGCCGACGAGGCGGTCGCGGAGAGCAGTGAGCGAGTGCGCACCATCGCCGATTTATCGGGAGTGAAGGGGACGGGCGGATCCACGTCGCGGAAGCGCTGAGCTACCCAAGGCAGGCGCCGCGCAATTAGCGGACGCTATTCGGTCGATTGACAGATGCTTGTCATCGATCCGTAAAACAGTCACCTTCTCGCGCATGCCGGGGGTACGGGATGGCGAAAGTTTTTCTCAGTTATTCGAGGGCGGATCTGGCTCGCATCGAGCGACTGGCCGACGCGCTCGGCCGCCGCGGGCAGGATTTGTGGTGGGACAGGAATCTAGCGGGCGGCGCCGAGTTCGATCGCGCGATCGAAAAGGCACTGCAGGAATGCGAGGTGGTGGTCGTCGCCTGGTCTCAGGAGGCATGTTCGTCCTCATGGGTCCGGGACGAGGCGGCCGAGGGGCGTGATAGCGGACGCCTGGTTCCGCTGACGCTTGACGGAACTCTCCCGCCGCTCGGTTTTCGCCAGTTTCATACGATTGATCTTTCGGCCTGGAAGGGAGGCGTTAAGGCGCGCGAATTCGTGGCCTTGGAACAAGCGATCGCCGCGACTGCTTTGGTCCATGGCGCACCGCGGGAAGCGGTCGGGGGGCCGGGCGCGACCGCGCCAAAAGTTTCGCCAACCGATGGACGCTGGTCGGGGCTGCGCCTGCGGCCCGTCGCTGTCGTCGTGGCGATCGCCGCGCTGCTCCTCTTCGTCGGGGCGGGTTGGTGGTGGGGCACGGGTGTTGCGAAGCCCGAGCCGATGACCGTTCAGTTGGCCGATTTCACTCGGTTAGGAAACGACGTCCCGGACACGCTTCCGGCCGCTTACAAGGAGGAGTTGCGGGACGCGTTGGGCAGCGAAAATGCGGTGGTGGTCAAGGACCGTGGTGGCAATTTCGACCTTCGCGGCGTGGTTCGACGCAACGCCGACCAGTATCTCTACTCGATCGAACTCAAGGATATTCGCGACGGCACGATGCTGTGGACGGCCTCGCGCGAGATTCCGATCACACTCGGCGAGCGGTCGGCGAAGAGCATGGCGATAATGAACAGCTGGGTAATCCGCTGCGCATTGTCCCGCGCGCTTGAACATCCCCGCCAACTCCCCAGCCGGGCGCTGTCGTATTTCTTGCACTTTTGCGAATCCTGGATGTGGGGAGACGAGGGGGGACCGCAGCGAACACTCGACGTCGCGCTCAAGCTGGTCGAGGAAGTGCCCGACTTCGCTCGCGGCTGGTCGGCGGTGGCGGTCGCAGCGGCAACGTTTGCGAAGCTCGGCCCGGATTCAAAACGGGCGCAATCGGCGGCACTTGCGGATCGCGCTGCCCGCAGGGCGCTCAAGCTCGATCCGAAAAACGGCGAAGCCTATCTGGCCTTGGCAGAACTGCTTCCTGATCGGGCCTGGCGAAAGCGAGAGGAATTCTACCGACGCTCGGTCGCGGGTCATCAGAGCGATTGTGGCTGCGAGCAGGAATATGTCGCTAACTTCATGATGGACACCGGACGAATTGGGGAGGCGGTCGCCGAATATGGTCGGGCGCGCGACCTGGAATCGACGTCGGCAAGCGGAATGCGGGGCCTCGCGCGCGCCTACCTTTATCAAAGGGATGCCGCGCGTGCCGAACCGTTGATTATGGAGCAGGAATCGCTGTTTCCTTTCCGACCGGCGCTGATCGACCTGCGCATTTCGCGCTCGATGTGGACCGGCAATTGGGCCGAGGCTGCGGCGATTGCCGACAAGGACATCAAGGATCGACGATTGGGCGCGGCCCTGGCGGCGGCCTTTGTGGCGCTTGGCACCCGCGAACCGGGTCAAATCTCACGGGCAGGCGAAGCGATTGAAGCGCTTCGATCCCTGACCTTGAGCGGAGAGGTATTGCGCGCCCAAACGCTCATCGCGCTTGGCCGCAAATCGTCGGCGCTGGCGGCAATCGAGTCGATTGCGCTAGCCAAGGGAGGCAACACGACGAGAGTCTTGTTCGACCCGCTGGTTCTAACTCTTGCGAACGAGCCGGCTTATAATCGCTTGTTGGATCGAGTTGGATTGATCCGATATTGGCGGGAAACCGGGTCACGCCCCGACCTATGCAATGCCCCGCAGCACCCCGGATTCTGTGGTTCGCTCGCCCGGCAGGCAGGCTGAAAGGCCTTTTTGAGTGTTGCCGAGCCGCGCCTGTTTCGGCTAGCGCAGCGCCGTCGCGGGCCCCCGTGGCGGAATGGTAGACGCGCTCGACTCAAAATCGAGTTCTGCAAGGAGTGTCCGTTCGAGTCGGACCGGGGGCACCAATTGCTTTGATCACGACCGGGGAATAGCGATGAACGCGGCATGCCTCAGCTCGGTCCAGGTCGGCAGAATCGCCCCGCTCGGCCCTGACGGCGTGCCCAGCGCGATCGTCAAATCGACCGCCCACGGCCCGGTGACAGTCACGCCCCTCGGCCTCGCCGGCGACGAACAGGCCGACCTGACCGTTCACGGCGGCCCTGAAAAAGCCGTCTACGCTTACAGTGCCGCGCACTACCCCGCCTGGGCCGCCGAATATCCCGACCATGCCGCTTTGTTCGTGCCCGGCGGGGTGGGCGAAAATCTGACCATCGACGGGTGGCGAGAGGCCGATCTGTGCGTCGGCGACGTTCACCGCATCGGCACTGCTCGCCTGCAGGTATGCCAGCCGCGCCAGCCCTGTTTCAAATTCTCGCTTCGCTTCGGCGACAACAAATTGCCCAGGGCAATGGTCCGCAACGGTCGTGCTGGCTGGTATTATCGAGTGATCGAAGAAGGCATGTTGAGCGCGGGCGATCCGGTTGAGCTTGTCGACCGGCCCAACCCGGACTTCGGATTCGAGCGATTGGTGGAGATCGTCAATCGCCGCCGCGCGACGAGCGACGAATTTGCAGCGATGGCCAATATGGATGGACTGGCAGGGGATTTGCGAAGCTGGGCGCGAACCCAGTCGCGTGGCTGAATGGAAACGGACTCGCGCATGGACGAATCGCCCGATAAGCAATGCCTATGACTGTCCCACGAAAAACCAGGATCAAGGCGGCCGTTCCGGCGGTATCGACCGACGTCGAGAATCTCGAGGCCAAGCGGGTTCGATTGCTCGCCTCGCTCAACCTGCTGGGCGGGATCGGCCTGGTCATCGCGCTGCCGTTCGCGCTTCGCGCCGGGGCCGAATTCTTCTTGCCCGTGACCGC
>JBKJUB010000009.1:0-20713 GCA_046590765.1 Sphingomicrobium sp.
GCCTGGGCGATGGTCGATGGCCGGTTGCTCCCGCCCCGCGCGAAGAACGCCACCGCGATCCGCCGCCCGTCGGGCATGGTAATGAAGCCGACATCGCCGGTCAGCCCGTCGAGCGTCCCGGTCTTGTGCTGGACTAACGTCCCCGCCGGAAGCATTGCCTTCATCCGGTTCCGCCCGGTGACGCAGCGCGCCATCATGCTGAGCAGGTAAGATCGACTGCTAGCGCTCAAGGTCGGCCCATGATCGAGCTGCCGAAGCAGGCTGATCATCGACATCGGCGAGCTTGAATCGCGCCGGTCGAGCAAATCGCGCGGCGAGCGCAGCAATTGCGCGATCGTCCGGTCGATGCGGATCCCATACAGGCCGTTGAAATTGAGCCAGGTCTGGACCGTCGATGGCCCGCCAAGATTTTTGATCAGCGCGTCAGTTGCGGCATTGTCGCTGTGGGTCAGCATCAGTTCGATCAATTGCGAGGCGGTTCGCCTGCCAATCCGGTCGGATAGGCTGCGCCGTCCATGATCGACCTGACTGAGGTAGGTGCCTGCGACCGCCAGCTTGACCGTGCTCGCCATCGGAAACAATCGGTCGCCATTGATGCTGACGTTG
This sequence comes from Sphingomicrobium sp., assembly GCA_046590765.1. Lineage (GTDB taxonomy): Bacteria > Pseudomonadota > Alphaproteobacteria > Sphingomonadales > Sphingomonadaceae > Sphingomicrobium. The sequence continues at coordinate 607 of JBKJUB010000009.1, forward strand.
CGGCCGGTCGCAAGGTCGACTGCTGCAATCCCGAAATCACCCGAACGGGTCGAAACAAGATTCGACAATTGCTGCTCGACCGTCATCAGGTCGGGCGATGATGCAGCGGCGGCCGGCGTCGCAACGACGGCAAACAGCAACGACAAGGTAGCAATCAGGCGCAGTGCAATCTCCAGCAAAGAATGAGCAACCAAGCTTAGAGCTAGGCGCTTAATTGGTTACAATCCGGTTAGGGCCGATGCGTTTCGATAAAGCGACGAAACGAGTCAAAAGCGTCCCATTAACGGCGAACGCCCTTCTCATAGCGTCGCGCACCCAGTCCGGCCCATGAACGGGCGCCGCGATCGATCCGCAGCGGTGCTAACTTATCCTGCCCCTCGCTGCCCTGCCCGACCAGGAAGCCGGCGGCGCTTTGCCCCTCGCCGCTCGACCAGCGATAGCGAACGCTGATCGCGACCATCGGCATGAACAATTTGCGCCCTTCATAATCATATTCGCTGATTGCTTCGCGCGGCAGGCGCACCGCGCTGCGCAGCGGAATCCGCGCATAAGGCGCAATCTGCGGGATCGGGTCGCTGAGCGTTGCCTCGGCGGTGAAGAAAGCGCTCAGCTCGACGTCCTGGTGCGCGCCTGCGTTGAGCAATTTCGCTTCGATCACCACGTCGCGCGCCGCCGCGCTGCCCGAATTATACAAGGTTACTTCGAACGCGATCGCCGCGCCCTTCTCGTCGACCAGGGCGCGGTCGGGCGACAGTTCGACATCGATCCACGGCCGGAGCCCGGTCGAAACGATGGCGCCGGGGAAGATCGGGTCGGGGCGTGGCTGGACCGGCGCCGATTGCGGCGCTGGCGGAATCAGCGTCGTCGGCAATGGCTTGCGCGCCCCAACCGCCAGCGGCGCGGTTGCCGGGACCGGGTCGGCGTGCGGGGCGAAAGCAGCCGGCGCGTGCGCTCGCGGCGCGGGATCAGGCGTGCGAACGATGTCGATCGGCGCATTGCCGGCGGTCGCATAGCGCTGGCCCTGCCGCCGCTGCCGCCCGAACCACAGGAAGGCGCCACCGGCAATCGCCAGCAGGCCGACAATCCACGGCCATAAGGAAAAGCCGCTCGCTGGCGCCGTCGCGGGCGGCGGAAGCGTGTCGCCGATCGGCGGCGGCGCGCTGCCGATCGGCGGACTGCCGGACGCATCGGGCAAGGTCGGGGGGCGGCGGAACAGGTCCGTGTCAGGTGTTGCGGCGCGCGCGGCAGGTGCGGTGGCTGGCGCTGCCGTCGTCGTCGGCGCATTGCGAGTCGGAACCGCACTTTCTGTCGCGGGTGCGGTGGTAATCGGCGCTGGCTTGGCCGGTGCTGGCTGGTCGGCCGGCTGGGTGACCGTCCCGCTAAGCGAAAAATTGGATAATTCGGCTGGTCCGATGTCGTTCGTCCTGGGCGCGGGCGGACCGGCGACGCTATTGTTCTGCGCAGGCAGCGGTGCCGCCGCCAGCGACACAGCCGCCAGCGTCAGTGCAATGCCCGTCGCACCATATAATCGTCGATCCAAAACTCGATCCTTCACGCGGAGCCTATTGGCCCGACTAGCCCCCGTCTTCAAGCGCCGACTAGCGAGAAGTGCCTAGCGCGCGTCGACCAGCACCAGTTCCGCGTCCAAATCCGCTCCGGCATCGATCGTCAGCCGGGCCTCGCCGGTGATCGCAATCCCGTCGCGCGCCGCGGCCACGACTCCGTTGATCGTCACCGGCGCGCTGGCCACCAGATATTGGTGCCGCGCCGGGTCCAGCTCGACATGGATCGACTGTCCGGCCGGCAGGTTTGCACCAAGCAGCCTTGCGTCGGCGTGAACAGTCAGGCTCCCGTCGTCAGGATCACCGCTGGCAAGCAACTGGAATTGCCCGTCGCGATTGTCCTTGGGAAACGGCATCGCCCCCCAGCCCGGCTCAACCCCTGGCTGATCGCTCTCGATCCAGATCTGGAACAGGGTGGTCGCTTCATCTTCCAGGTTGAATTCGGCGTGAGTCACCCCCTTGCCGGCGCTCATCACCTGCACGTCGCCGGCCCCGGTGCGGCCCTTGTTGCCGAGCGAATCCTGATGCGTGATCGCGCCCGAACGGACGTAGGTGATGATTTCCATGTCGCGGTGCGGATGCGGCGGAAAGCCCGACTGGGCGGCGATCGTGTCGTCGTTCCACACCCGGATCCGGCCCCACGCCATGCGCTCGGGGTCGTGATAATTGGCGAAGCTGAAATGGTGGCGAGCATCGAGCCAGCCGTGGTCGGCGTGGCCCAGCGAAGCGAAGGGGCGGATGTTGATCATGACCTCAAGATGCGCCGTTGCGCGGGCGGTTCAAGTGTCAAGGATGTTACTTGCTGCTCGCTTCATACACGCCGTCCCAATCGGCCGGTGGTGGATTGGCAACGAACGCCCCGATCCGCTCGCGATACAGCATCACCAATTTGGTCAGCCCGAATGCTCCTGCGGCCTGCTCATTGGCATCGTTAAGCTCGGCCGCTTGAGCCCAATCCTGCGCATAATAAGCCGCCATTACCGCAACATGCGCTTGTTCGAGCGCGATGAAATCAGGTCTTGTTCGCATTGCTTCGTCACCCAGCAAAACATGCACCGTCTCGGCCGCATCGCGCCCCATCACGCGCACCCGATCGATCGGCAGCGACGCAAAGTCGGGCAGATGCTTGGCCAGTGCATTGGCCATCAGGATCGAAACGCCATAATATTTCGACAGGCCCTCAAGCCGCGATGCAAGGTTCACCGGGTCGCCGATCAGCGAGTAAGACAGGCGCCGTTCGGAGCCGATATTGCCGACGCAGCACGGCCCAGAATTTAGCCCGATGCCGATTTTCACGTCGCCCGGCCAGGTGCCGTCGCCGCGTGCCTCCATCTCCCGGTTGAGCGCCGCCAGCCGCTCCTGCATCGCCAATGCTGCCCGCGCCGCATTGGTGCGATGGTCGGGGTCATCGAGCGGCGCGTTCCAGAACGCGAGGATCGCATCGCCGATATATTTGTCGATCGTCGCTTTATATTCGAGCAGCAGATCGGTCATCGGGGTCAGGAACCGCACCAGGAAGGTAATCACTTCATTCGGCGCGAGCTTTTCCGAAATGCGCGAAAATGATCTTATGTCGGCGAACAGCACGCTCATGTCGCGCTCGACCCCGCCAAGCTCGAGCAAGCTCGGATCGTCGGCGATTCGCTTGACCAGTTCGGGCGACAGATAGCGATCGAACGCATGGTGGATATAGGCGCGCTGCTTTTCCTCGCGATAGAAAGTCAGGATGGTCTGCACCAGATAGGCCGCAACCACCCCGATCGCCGGCCATGTCGGGTCGAGCAGGAATTGATGCACGGTATAAGCATACCAACTGCCCGCCCCGGTCAGCAGGATCGCGGTCGCGCCAACGATCGCGCCCTTCACCGCGCCGATCCTGGGCAGCAGCACCGATATCCCGATCCCGAGGATCAGCAGCAAGGCAATCTCCAGCCCCGGCGCCCAGTCGGGTCGGATCAGGAAATGGCCGAGGATCATCTGCTCGGCGGCCTGGGCGTGGACCATTACCCCGAGCTCGCGGTCCTGCAGCGGGGTCGCCACCAGGTCGCGCAGCCCGATCGCCCCTGCCCCGACGAAAATGATCCGCCCCTCGACTTCGCTGCGCAACTGCTCGGGGCTGAGCGCGCCGGTCAATATCTTCCACGCCGGGATAACCCGCGCCGGGACCGGCGCGGTGTAGCGCATCCACAGATCGCCACTGCGCGTGGTCGGCACTTCGAATTGCCCGACCTTCAATGAGACCACGTCGCCGCCGCCGCCGCCAATCTCGCCGCTGCCGTCGCCGGTCTTGACGATTACCGACCCCGCGCCCTGCGCCACCCGCAACGCCTCGAGCGACAGCGACGGGACGATTGTGCCGCCATTATGCGCGATCAGCGAGGCGCGGCGGACGATCGCGTCGCTGTCGGTGGCGATGCTGACGAAGCCATTGCCGGCCGCCGCCGCCTGCAACCCCGGCAGCGGCGGGATCGCATCGCTGAACTGGGCCAGATGCGTCGGCTCGCCCCCCGACAGTGCGAACCCCGCCTTGGGCTGGACCACGCGGTGATAGGCATCATGGGTCAGGAAAAAACCGGTCACCACCGGCGCGCCCGCAAAACTTGTCGCCAGCACCACATCATTATCGGGCAATCGCGCCAGCGTCGCGCGCGCCTCGGCATCGAGCGCCAGCCGTTTCGCCAGCCGCGGCGGCGATGTCCGGTCGGGCTCGGACAGCACCACATCATAGGCAATCGCCGCCGCCCCCGCCGCGCTCAGCCGGTCGGTCAGCGCGGCGATATCGGTCCGTGGCCACGGCCACTGGCCGAGCCGGCGGATGGTTTCCTCATCGATATCGACCACCCGCACCCCGGCATCTGCATAGCGGCGCGGCTCGATCCGCTGGAAATTGTCGAACATCGCAAAGCTCATTCGCTCGAGCGCAGGCGCGATCAGCGGCGGCGGGAACAGCGCCAGCAAGGCGACCAGCACCACCGCGATCACGCCCGGAAGCGCGGCATGTCGGTCAATCCGTGCCCTACGTTCGACCATGCGGTGCCATTCCCCCTATGCCGATTCACCATGTTCTGACATGATGCACTTATAATGATCGCCGATGGTGGTTGCTAAACGAGGGCAAGTTCGGGGGGAAGAGTGATGACAGTGAAGCGCAGATTATTGCGAACCGGGGCCGGGTTGGCCGCTCTATCGATCGCATTTCCGGCCCTCGCGCAAAGCGAGCAGGAGATTGACGCGCTGATTGCCGAGAGCCAGGCCCCGGTCGATGCCATCGCCGCCGCGCGCCAGCAAATTGCCACCGGTGATTTGACCGGCGCTGCAGCAACGCTCGATCGCGCCTTGCTCGCCAACCCCAACGCCAATGACGCGCGCTTGCTCTACGCCGCGACCTTGTGCCGTCTGGGCGATCCGCAGGGCGCCCGGATCGAGCTTGGCAAGCTCGAGCGGCAGGATGTTGGCCAGGCGATGTTCGACGAAGCCAATCAGGCGTGCGGCGGTGCGCTTGCTCGCCCCGCGCCGGCCGAAGCTGATTCCGGTAATGGGGTCAGCGGCGAAGTCTATGGCGGCCTGGCTTACGATCAGGACGCGGCCGGCGCACTCGCGCTGCAGACCGAATTCTTCGGCTCGGCCAGGCGCGACGACGGGTTCAGCCTGATCGGCGGCGCAAGACTCAATCTGCGGTCTTCGGGTTATGGCGGAAGCGGCGGCTTTTATGGCGGCTTCGCGGTCACTTCGAAACATGAAATTGCCGGCCCGCGGCTTGATTATGACATTGGCGAATTGCGCGCCGGTTACGGTCGTGGTGGCGGCAATATCGGCTTTTCGATCGGGCCGGTGCTACGCCACATTCGCTTGTTCGATGATCCTTACGTCACCGAATATGGCGGCCAGGGCGAATTATTGTTCGGCGGCGCGAAGGCGCATCACGTCCGCGTCCGGCTGGAAGGTGTGTTCCAGAATTACGACAACTCCACTTTCCCCGGCAATGCCGCCGATGGAGTCCGCCTCGATCTGTCCGCCGCTTACGAAACCCGGATCGGGGAGCGCGGCTTTTTCACGCTCGGCGCGGCGGGCGAACTCAAGAACGCCGATCAGCGCAACTTCGGCTATCGCGGCGGACGGTTGTTCACCGCGTACCAGCACAGTTTTGCCAATCGCGATTATCTGACCCTGTCGGGGACAGTGCGTCACATCGATTTCCAGCATCGCCGGTTCGTTGTGGATCGCAAGGATACGCGCGCTTACGGGCGGCTGGCCTATGCCATCGCGCTCGGCACCAGCGGGCTGTTCGTCGAAGGCGCTGCGACCTACACCTATCGCAAGGCGAGCGTCGACGGTTTCTTCAAGCTTCGTAAGTACCACAGCCCGGGCGCCGAGGCGCGTGTGATCTGGAAATTCTGATGAGGAAATTAGGTATGACCCGCACTGCATTGCCACTGCTGGCGCTCGCTGCGCTGACCATCGCCGGAACCGCTGGTGCGGCCACGGTCGGGATTAACGCCGCGATCCGCAACAAGGTCGTGGTCCGTGCCGCGACCGACCCGGCGGCGCATCCGGCGATCCTCAAGGCCCGCGTATCGCTCGGGGACCAGGTCCAGACCGCCAACGCCTCGATGCTCCAGATCCTGCTGCTCGATCGCAGCAATTTCACCGTCGGATCGAATGCGCGGGTGACGATCGACCGGTTCGTTTATGATCCTCAACGCAGCGCCAGCGCGGTTGGCGCATCGGTCGCCAAGGGCGCGTTCCGGTTCATTTCGGGCCGCTCGATCCACAACATGCCGGGCAAGACCGCGATCACCACCCCGGTCGCCTCGATCGGGGTGCGCGGGACGATGTTCGAAGGCGTGGTCGGGCCCGATGCGGTCAAGATTGCCGCTCGCGAAGGCGCCGCCGCAGGGGGCAAGATCGATCCCGCAACCGCGACCCTGATCGTGCTTCGTGGGCCGGGCGCTACTCCAACCGAGCCAGGCGGTGCGATCGACGTTACCGCGTTCGGCGAAACCATCCCGCTCGACAAGCCGGGCATGGCCCTGTTTGTCCCCGGCCCTAACCAGAAACCGATCGGACCGTTCAACCTGTCCGACAAGGGGTTACTGGCGCTCCACGATTTGCTCCGCACCACCCCCGATGCGCATGAGGGCCAGGGGAAGTTCGATGCCGACGGCAATCCGATTGTCGATCGGACGCTCGAGGTCCTGCCCGACCTGCGCCAAGGCAGCTAAACCAAGGCGCTAAAGGACCGTGAGGCCCTGCGCGTAACGCGCCGCCTTGTCGGCATAATGCGCCGCCGACACCGCCAGCGCCGCGACTTCGGCGTCGGTCAGTGCGCGAATTGCGCGCGCCGGCGAACCGACGATCAGCATCCTCGGTTCGAAGATCTTGCCCTCGGTGATCAACGCGCCCGCCCCGACCAGGCATTGCGCTCCGATGACCGCACCGTTCAGCACCCGCGCACCCATCCCGATCAAGGCTTCATCGCCCACGGTGCAGCCATGCAGGATCGCCTGGTGGCCGACGGTGACCCGCGCGCCGACCGTCAGCGGCGCACCCGGATCGCTATGCCCGACCGCGCCATCCTGGATATTCGATTCCTCGCCGATCAGGATTGGCGTGTTGTCGGCCCTGATCACTGCGCCGAACCAGATGCTCGCCCGCGCCCCAAGCCGGACGTCGCCGATCAGGTCGGCGGATGGCGCTGCCCAGGCGCCGTCGCCGAAGCAGGGGGCGGTCCCGTCAATTGCGTACAGCGGCATGTCCCATTTTCTAACGCCTGCCGCACGGCTGGTCGACCCACCCCGGCTTTCAAGCCAGGATGCGCGGGATACCAATCAAACTTGGGGGTAAGGATGGCCGATCAGGACGAGCGTCGCTGCGGCGACCGGGTGGCACTGGACGCAAATGTCGATTTCCGCCGACCGCGTGAACATGGATACCTCGTGCGACTGCATGATCTGACCGCGCAAGGTTGCCGGATCGCCTTGCCCGAGCACGTCTCCAACCCCGATCAGGTGTGGGTCACCCTGCCCGGCCTCGAGTCGCTGGCATCGACCGTGCGCTGGGAATCCGAATGGGTTGCCGGAGTCGAGTTCAAGCGGCCGATGCATCCAGCGGTGTTCGACCATATGGCGGCCAAACTCGCCTGACCCAGATCGGGACGGCTGCGGGCCCGGATTCATCAACCGTTAGCCATTTTGGGCGACCGTCGAGCGACGGATCAGCCCATGACCATGACACGCGCCCTTCTTGCCTTCATCGCCACCGCGCTGGCCGGCGCCGGCCCGTGCCATGCGGCAGCGGCCTCGATCGAGTCGCCGCTGAGCATGGCCGAGCAAATTCTCGCCATGCATAATCGCGAACGCGCTGCGGTCGGTGCGCCGCCGATGGTATGGGACGAAACCTTGGCCCAGTCGGCCGCCAGCTACGGGCCGACGCTCGCCAGTCTCGGCCGCCTCCAGCATTCGCCGCGCGGCACCCGCCCCGGCCAGCGCGAAAATCTCGCGATGGGGTCGAGCGGTTATTATGACTATCGGGCGCTGACCGGTTTCTGGATCAACGAGAAGCGCCACTTCTTCCCTGGCCAATTCCCGAATGTCAGCCGGACTGGCAATTGGGAGGACGTCGCACATTACACCCAGATGATCTGGAAGGGCACGACCCATGTCGGCTGCGCGCTGCAGCATGGCGGCAACATGGATTATCTGATCTGCCGTTACTCGCCGCCGGGCAATGCCGACGGCCGCATCGTTCCCTAAGCGCCTGCAACTCGCGCAAAGGCTGCCGCAGCGCCGAGCAATCCTGGCTCGGGATGCATGATGATCTTGACCGGTAGCCGCGCATTCGCATCGCTGAACCGCCCCTTGGCAACGAACCGCTCGGCGAACCCCGATTTGGGCAGGAACCCCGCCAGCCGCCGTCCGAGGCCGCCCGCGATCACGACGCCGTGCGCACCATGCGCCAGCGCAAGATCGCCCGCGACGCTGCCCAGGATCAGGCAGAATCGCTCGACTGCCGCTTTGGCCAGCGAATCGCTGCCGTCGGTCGCACTGGTCCAGATGCTCAGGTCTTCAGTGGGATCAGTGGCGAGACTCTCGTTGCCGCCAAGCGCCGCATAAATGTCGGATATTCCGGGCCCGGCGGCGACCCGTTCGACCGACACGCGCCCGTATTGCTGGCGAAGCGCGGCGAGCAATTGATCCTCGAACTGATCGACCGGCGCGAAGCCGATGTGCCCGCCTTCGCATGGCACCACGCGATAGTCGCCGTCGCCGTCGCCGTCGCCGCGCCACAATTGCGCGCAGCCCAGCCCGGTCCCGGGTCCGACGATCGAGATCGTCCCCGCTTCAGGCAGGTCGACAACCGGCCCGCACAAATGCTCGAAATCGCCCGGACTGGCAACCGCAACGGCATTGCCCACCGCTTCGAAGTCATTGATAACAATCAGCGAATCCAGCCCAAGATCGCGTTCAAGTAACCCCTGCTCTATCCGCCACGCAAGGTTGGTCAGCTTGACCGATCCATCGACCACCGGCCCGGCAACCGACAGCGCCGCCGCCTTGGGCAAGGCACTCCCCAAGCGTCGCTCAAACTCGGCCCAAGCCGCAGGCACCCCGTCATAGTCGGTCGATTTCAGCTTCACCGGATCACCCAACTTGGCCACCTTGCCGGCAGAGGCGCTGGCAATGGCAAAGCGGATATGGGTTCCACCAAGGTCGATCGCGACCAGGTCGGTCATTTGGTGATCGTCACCACGACATCGCCGGTCCGCTTGAGCACTGCGGTAGTGACGTCGCCGTCGACCCGCGCCAACCTCAGGTCGACCCGCGCCTCGCCGATTACGAGGTTGCGGATGGTCAAATCGTCGAGGAATTTGGGGAGCACCGGGCGGATCAATTGCAGCGCCGACGATTGCGGATCGATCTGGCAGCCGATCGCCGCCGCAACCAAGGCGAACGGAGTCGCCGCCGCCCACGCCTGGGGCGAGCAGGCCACCGGGTATGACGTCGGCCCCTGCCGACGCCGTCGTTCGAACCCGCAAAACAATTCGGGCAATCGGCGAAGGTCGTCATAAATCGCCGATTCAAATATCCCCTCGAAGATCGCGAGCGTCGCTTTCTTGTGGCCGTAGCGGGCGAGGCCGAGCGCGATCAGCGCATTGTCGTGCGGCCAGATCGACCCGTTGTGATACGACATGGGGTTATAACGCGCCTCGCCAACTGCCACGGTGCGCACGCCCCAGCCCGAGTTGAAGCGCTTGCTGACCAGCAAGTCCGCCACGCGGGCAGCATAAGCGGGGGAGGCAATTCCGGCGAACAGGCAGTGACCGGCGTTCGAGGCGAGGACTTTGCACGGACGCTTGTCGCCATCGAGCGCGAGAGCGTAAGTGCCTAACTCCTCGACCCAGAATGCCGCTTCGAACTTCTCCTTCAGATCCTCGGCCTCGGCGGACAGTTTGGCCGACAGGTCGCTGTCGCCCAGCCGCGCTGCAAGTACGGCCGCCCCCTGCTTGGCGGCGAACACATAACCCTGCACTTCGCACAGCGCGATCGGCCCCTGCGCGAGCCGCCCGTCGCGGTGGAAAATGCTGTCCGAACTGTCCTTCCAGCCCTGGTTGCTCAATCCCTTGTCGGTCATCCGCGCATATTCGACGAAGCCGTCGTCATCGACATCGCCGTAGGTGTCGATCCAAGCGATCGCGGCGAGGATGTTGGGCCAGATGCCCTTGATCGTCTCGAGATCGGCGGTCTGCTCATAATATTGCGTCGCGAGCATGACGAACAAAGGCGTCGAATCGACCGATCCGTAATATCGGCGGAACGGAACCTCGCCGAGCGCCGCCATCTCGCCGCCGCGCCGCTCGTGGAGGATCTTGCCCGGCTGGGCATCAGACGCCGGGTCAATGTCGGTCGCCTGCAGGCTGGCCAAGGTCTTGAGCACGCCGCGCGCGAAATAAGGCGCACACCACAGCACCAGCATCGCGGTGATGATGCCGTCGCGCCCGAAGATCGTGCTGTACCAAGGCACCCCGGCGTATGGATAAGGCCCATGCTCGGTTTCGGTCACCAGCATGTCGAGATCGGACCAGGCGCGCGCGATGACGGCGTCAAACTGCCGATTGTTGCATTCGATATCGACCCGCTGGCGCCCCATCTCGCGGCGCTGCTTATGGGCTGAGCGAAAGGCTTCGGCGATGCTCTCGCCGCACATTTGTTCGTCGTCGATCAGGCACGACGTGCGGATCACGATTGCCTGCTCATGCTTGGCATCGAGATCGATGTCCCACCGTGCGCTGCGGTCGCCAAGCTTGCTTGGTGGCGGGTCAAACTGCACCAGCGTCCGCCGGGTGACATTATCGAGCCCGACATAGTGCAACTCGACCTCGGCGTCGGACACGCGTCGGAACGACTGGGTTCCGCGCTTCATCCGCCGAGTCCCGCGCACCTCGAACAGATCGGCAAAATCCGAGTCAAAGGTTATTTCAACCGCGATTGTCCGTCCGATGGGGCCGTAACTGCGCAACCGCACCCGTTCGAACGACGCATTATCCTTGAGGAATTTGACCCGCGACAAGTGTACCGATTCGCGCTGCAGCCAGCACCTCCCCTTGTCGGTGTGCAAGTCGGCGTTGGTCAGGTCGACGACCATCGCGCCATTGTCGTCGAGCAGGACCGATCCCAGCTGGAGCGGCTCCGCGTCACCCAGACGAAGGGTGAATTCGGAGAGGAACCGTGTGTCCTTGTAGAAGAGGCCGTCGGGCCCGAGCGCACCGCCAGCGAAGTTGCCTTGGCTGTCAAACACCGCGAACAGATCATTATGTTTGAGCGTGCGCAGCGTCCGCTCGACCAGGCTCTCGGTCGCCTCGATATGATAATCTGCCTTGCGCTCCACCGGCGCAGGGGATGGTGGGCTAGCCACCGCATTAATGGTGTCGTTCAAATCAGCTGGCCAGCATGAAGGGTTCCCGAAACTGGGTCCGATCCTGCATGGTCGAGCCGGTGAAGAGACGCAAATAATCTTCCGCCATCCGCCGCGCGGTAAAGCGTTCCTCGAAGCAATCGCGGACCGTCTGGCGCGGCAAATCGCCCGCCAGCCGCACCGCGTCGACCGCTTCGTCGATCGATGTGACGAGAAAACCCGATCGCTTGTGGTCGATCACTTCGGGCGTCGACCCGGTCTTCCATGCGATGGTCGGCGTCCCAGCCGCCATCGCCTCGATCATCACCAGTCCGAACGGCTCGGGCCAGTCGATCGGGAAGACCAAAGCGCGGGCATTGCCAAGGAATTCCGGTTTGTCGGCATCGCCAATCTCGCCGATGAACTCGATCAGCGGATTGTCGAGCAACGGCTCGATTTCTTTCTCAAAATAATCCTGGTCGGCATGGTCGACCTTGGCCGCCATCTTCAATTTCATCCCCGATTTAATCGCAATCTCGATCGCCCGGTCGGGGCGTTTTTCGGGACTGATCCGCCCCAGGAAGGCGAGATAATCGCCGCCCGCCGGACTAAACGGAATCAGTTGCTCGGGCAGCCCGTGATAGACCGTCCCGACAAAATTCGCTTGCGGCACCGGGCGGCGCTGATCGTTCGAAATACTGACCAGCCGGGCCTCGGGAAATTCAGTGAACGCCGGCAGGAAATCGGGCAGGTCGAGCCGCCCGTGAAGCGTGGTCAAACACTTGCCTGCAAGATGCTTGAACAGGGGAAAATGCACAAAATCGACGTGGAAGTGGATATAATCATAGCGGCCGGCGTCGGCGAAAACCCGATCGACCATCGCCACGGTGTAGGCCAGATGATTGTTGATCCCGTCGAGCCTGAGGCCGCGCGGGGCGCACGGGATCAGCTTGGCAGAGGTCTCGCTGTCACCGCTGGCATAGAGCGTCACGTCATGGCCGAGATCGACCAATGCTTCGGTCAGCCACCAGATGACTCGTTCGGTCCCGCCATAGAGTTTGGGCGGGACAGCTTCAGCAAGGGGCGCGACTTGGGCGATACGCATGACTTCACTCCTGTTGCCCGACGATGCCGATCCAACGAAAAGTCGCGCTACCTGTTCCGCCGCCGTTACGCTTGCCAAACCGGGCAGCAAGGCTAGGTCACGCGGCAATGACCGAGCTTCCACGCCCACCCGCCGACCTGCTCGACGGCGCATCCCTGTTCCTCGACTTCGACGGGACCTTGGTAGATTTCGTGATCGACCCGGCCAAAGCGGCGGTCGATGACCGGCTCCGCGCCTTGCTCGAACGCTTGTCCGATTGCCTCGATGGTCGCCTCGCCATTCTCAGCGGCCGCTCGCTCGATGAACTTACCGCCCGAATCGGGCTTGGTCCGATGGCGATCGCCGGGTCGCACGGGCTCGAACGCCGTGCCGCCGACGGCGAAGTTACCCGGACTCCAATCCCGCCGGGGTTAAGCGTCGCTTGCGAAGCCGCACGGCGGTTTGTCGACCAGCACGGCCTGTTGCTCGAAATCAAAGCCGCCGGCGTTGCGCTCCATTATCGTGACACGCCCAACGCCGAACAATCGGTCGATAAATTCGCCCGCGCCCTCGCCAGGCGCACCAGTCTCGAGCTCCAGGCCGGCAAGTGCGTTCGCGAGTTGCGGGTTCCCGGAGCCGACAAGGGCGACGCGGTTCGTGCCTTCATGACGGAACCGCCGTTCGCCTCCGGGAGTCCTGTCGTCATGGGCGACGATCTGACCGATGAACAAGCGTTTGAAGCCGCCGCCGCGCTTGGCGGGTGCGGCGTGCTGGTTGGCGAGCTGCGCCCCACCGCCGCCCGCTTCCGCCTGCCCACGGTCGAAGCCACGCTCGCCTTCCTCGGCGCCGCATCATGAAATCGCTGACCTTGTGGCCGATCGGCAATTGCCAGGTCAGCGCGCTGATCGACGAAGCTGCCGGGATGGTCTGGGCGTGCCAGCCGCAGGTCGACGGCGATCCGTTGTTCTGCTCGCTGCTCGACCCCAAGCGCGGTACGCCGCCCGATCTTCCGGCCGGCGAATGGCGGGTGTCGTTGAAGGACCAGGTCAGCGCCGAGGCCAGCTATCTCGCCAATACTGCCATCCTGTCGACCATCCTGACCGACAAGCGCGGCGCCAAGGCCGAGGTGATCGACTTTTGCCCGCGCTTCGAGCGCCGCGGGCGGATGTATCGCCCCGTGTCGTTCGTCCGCCTTGTGCGACCGATTCACGGTAGCCCGCAGGTCAAGATCGCGCTCAACCCGGCAACCGATTGGGGGGCGCGCGATGCCGAGCGTACCAACGGCACCAACCACATTCGCTTCCTGACCGAGCCGCAACCGCTGCGCCTGACTACCGATGCACCGATCGGTCGACTGATCGACGGGCGCAGCTTTCGGCTCGAGCGCAGCCTGTCCTTCTTCCTTGGCCCCGACGAACCGTTCGTCGGCAATGTCGAGGTCGAGGTGGCGCAGATGCTCCACGACACCCGCCGCCACTGGAAGCATTGGGTGCGTGGACTCGCCATCCCGCTCGACTGGCAGGAGGTCGTGATTCGCGCCGCGATCACGCTCAAATTGTGCCAGCATGAGGAAACCGGGGCGATCGTCGCCGCGCTGACGACATCGATCCCCGAGCATGACGGGTCGGAGCGCAACTGGGACTATCGCTACTGCTGGATTCGCGACGCTTATTACACCGTCCAAGCCTTGAACCGGCTCGGCGCGCTCGACGTGCTCGAAGCGTATCTCAGCTATTTGCGCAACATCATCGACCATAGCGAGGGCGGCGAGATCCAGCCGCTGTACAGCGTCAGCGGTGAGGGCGAATTGACCGAGACCTATGCCGACGGGCTGGCGGGCTATCGCGGGCTTGGGCCGGTGCGGGTCGGCAATGCGGCTTTTTCGCAGGTCCAGCACGACGCCTTTGGCCAGATCGTCCTGTCGAGCGCGCAAGCGTTCTTCGACCAGCGCTTGCTGCGCCCCGCCACCGCCGACGATTTCGGTTCGTTGGAGCAGGTCGGCGAACGTGCGCTGGCGACCTTCGACCAGCCCGACGCGGGTCTGTGGGAGTTTCGCACCAAGTCGGCGGTCCACACCTATAGCGCGGTGATGTGCTGGGCAGCGTGCGACCGGCTGGCCAAGATTGCCGCCAATCTCGGACTGGGCGACCGCGCCGGCTATTGGCGCAAGGCCGCCGAGCGAATCCGCAAGGCGATCGAGAAGAAAGCCTGGATTACCGACGACAAGCGCTTCTCGGCGATTTGGGGCGGGTCCGAGCTCGACGCCAGCCTGCTCCAGCTCAACGATTTGCAATTCCTCGCCGCCGACGATCCGCGCTTCGTCGCCACCTTTGAAGCGGTCGAGGCGGGGCTTCGCCGCGGCGACCATATGCTGCGTTACTCGAAAGAGGATGATTTCGGGCTTCCCCAGACCGCGTTCAACTTCTGCACCTTCTGGCTGATCGAGACGCTGCATTTCGTCGGGCGGACCGCAGAGGCCCGCACGCTCTACGAAGCGATGCTCGAGCGGCTGACCCCGGCCGGACTGCTGAGCGAGGACACCGATATCGAGACCGGCGAATTGTGGGGCAATTACCCGCAAACCTATTCATTGGTCGGGCTGATCAATTGCGCGGTGCTGCTGTCGCGGCCGTGGAGCGCGGTACGATGAGCCGTCTGATCATCATGTCCAACCGGGTCAGCGCCCCCAAGGCACGCAGCGGCAGCGCGAGCCAGGGCGGTTTGGCGGTGGCACTGAGCTCGGCGCTGCGCGAGACCGGCGGCGTATGGTTCGGCTGGTCGGGCGAGGTGACCGACACATTCACCGGTCGGATGAACATCATCCGCGATTGCGGGATCACCACCGCGACGGTCGATCTCGAAGCGCAGGACGTCGACGAATATTATAACGGTTACGCCAACCGCACGTTGTGGCCGCTGTTTCACTATCGCGTCGATCTGGCCGAATTCGATCGCTTGTTCGGCGCTGGCTATGAGCGGGTCAATCAGCGGCTCGCGTCGACCGCGCTGCCGCTAATCGAGCCCGACGATCTCATCTGGGTGCAGGATTATCACCTCATCCCGTTGGGCGACCAGTTGCGCCAGATGGGGGTCACCAACCGGATCGGCTTCTTCCTCCACACGCCGTGGCCACCGCATCGCCTGCTATCCGCTTTGCCTTATCACCGCCGACTGGTTGAATCGATGCTGGCTTATGATCTGATCGGCTTCCAGACCGCCGATTGGCTCGAAAGTTTCCACCATTATGTCGAGTGCGAGATGGACGGGAAAATCGACGCCGACGGCACTATCACCGTCGGCGACCGGGTGGTTCGCACCGGCGCTTTCCCGATCGGGATCGACACCGCCGAGTTTGATGAGCTGATCGCCCATCCCGATGCGGTCGAAGCGCAGCGCACGATGCGCGACAGCGCCAATGGCAAGAAAGTCATCATCGGGGTTGATCGGCTCGATTACACCAAGGGCCTGATCCAGCGCTTCGAGGGCTATGGTCATTTCCTCGAGGAGCATCCCGACTGGCAGCACCGCGCCTTCCTGCTCCAGATTGCGCCCCCGTCACGCGGCGAGGTTCATACCTACGAGACGATCCGGGCGGAGCTCGACGGCGCGTCGGGGCGGATCAACGGCCAGTTCGCCCACATCGACTGGGTGCCGATCCGTTACGTCAACCAAAGCTACCCGCGTGCTGGCTTGGCGGGGCTGTATCGCGGGTCGGATGTCGCCCTGATCACGCCATTGATCGACGGCATGAACCTCGTCGCCAAGGAATATGTCGCGGCGCAGGATCCCGAGAATCCGGGCGTGCTGATCCTCAGCAAGTTCGCCGGCGCCGCGCTGCAGATGGCCGAGGCCCTACTGGTCAACCCGTATAGCAAGGATGCAATCAGCGACGCGCTCGCCACCGCGCTCGCCATGCCACTCGACGAACGCCAGCGCCGCTGGCGCCATCTGGTGGCCGGTGTATCGAAGGACAATGTCCACCGCTGGCGCGAAGACTTTCTCGCTGCCCTATCCGGCTCGGATCCAGAGCGCCCGGTGGTCGTCCGGCATCCGCTAATCGGCGAACCCTCGCTCGGCTGATCGCGTCAGACCGCCGCGATCGCCCGAAATGGTGCCCAGGAGAGGACTCGAACCTCCACGCCCTTGCGAGCGCCAGCACCTGAAGCTGGTGCGTCTACCAATTCCGCCACCTGGGCACAGGGTTCGTCATTGCAGGTAGGGGGCGGCGCTTAGAGGGGGGCGCGGCGGCTTGTCAACGGGCTTGGGGCAGCGCTAGGGACAACGCCATGATCACCAGCTCCCCTCGCCTCGTCACCGTCTTTGGCGGCGGCGGTTTTATCGGTCGCTATGTTTGCGAAGCGTTGCTCAAAAGCGGCGTCCGCGTGCGTGTCGCCCAGCGCCACCCGAGCCAGGCCTTCTTCCTCCAGCCATTGGGCGCGATGAGCCAGCTCGACATCGTCCGCGCCGATGTCACCCAGCCGCCCAGCGTCGCTGCAGCGGTCGCCGGGGCTGACGCGGTGATCAACCTCGTCGCGATCATGGGCGGCAAAATGGACTTGGTGAACGGGCGCGGCGCAGCGCATGTTGCCGAGGGCGCCAAAGCCGCTGGCGCCTCGACCCTCGTCCACATTTCCGCGATCGGCGCCGACCCTGACGCCGCCTCGCATTATTCGCGCTCCAAGGGGCACGGCGAGGCCGCGGTCCGCGCCGCCTTTCCCGCTGCCACGATCATCCGCCCGAGCCTGGTGTTCGGCGCGGAGGACCAGCTGACCAACCGCTTCGCCGGGCTATTGGCGATGCTCCCCATCTACCCGGTGATCGCACCCAAGACCCGCTTCCAGCCAGTCTATGTCCGCGACCTGGCGCAGGCGATTGCGGCCGCGACGCTCGATCCCGCCCACCGCGCGAAGACCTTCGAGATTGGCGGCCCCGAGGTCATGACGATGCGCGAGCTCACCCGCCTGATCGGAGTCGCTGCGGGCCAGTCGACCGAGCTTGCCGACCTGCCCGCTTTCGCCGCCGACCTGATGTCGCGCTTCGGTTTCCTGCCCGGCGCGCCGCTGACCCGCGACCAGTGGATTTCGCTTCAGTCGGACAATGTTGTGGCGGCAAAGGCGCACGGCTTCGCCGCCTTCGGGATCGACCCGGTGCCGCTGTCCGCCGTCGCGCCAGAATGGCTCGGGCGGTTCCGTGAAGGCGGTCGTTTTGCCCGCCGCTCCACCACCTTGTCGGCGGGGTAAGCCATGTCGCATCTGTTGCTCGTGATCATCCTCGGCATCGTCGAGGGGATCACCGAATATCTGCCAGTCTCCTCGACCGGTCACCTGATCCTTGCCACCGAATTGCTGGGTTTCAAGGCCAATGACTGGGCGTTGTTCAACATCGCGATCCAGCCCGGCGCGATCCTTGCCATCGTGGTGCTTTATTGGCGCACCTTCTGGGACGTGCTGCTCGGGCTGTTCAAGCGCGACATGATGGCGTGGCGCTTCGTCCGCAATCTGTTCGTCGCCTTCATCCCCGCAGTGATCCTCGGCCTCGCGCTCGGCGATCAGATCGAAACAATGCTCGGCAATGCGAAAATCGTCGCCTGGGCGCTGCTGATCGGCGGTTTCGCGATCCTGGCGGTCGAGAAACTGGCCAAACCGCAGGATAGCGGCGGGGTCGCCAATCTGACTTTCAGGCAGGCGCTTGTCGTTGGTTTGGTCCAGTGCCTGGCGATGATCCCCGGCGTCAGCCGGTCGGGCGCGACGATCCTCGGCGCGATGGCGATGGGGGTGGATCGCAAGACCGCCGCCGAGTTCAGTTTCTTCCTCGCCGTCCCAACTCTGGCGGGGGCTACCACGCTCGAACTGATCAAGCATGGTTCGGAGATCCAGCCGGGGATGACGACCAATATCCTGATCGGCGCAGCGGTGTCGTTCGTGGTCGCGATCGTGGTGGTCAAAGGCTTCCTCGCGATCATCCAGCGCCACGGCTTCACCCCGTTTGCCTGGTACCGGATCATCGCCGGCAGCGCGGCGCTGATTTGGCTGGCTTTACGCTAAGTCTTTCCTTCGGCGCGATTTTTGACGATAATGGCAACGACTTGATTCGGAAGGACTGTCTTATGCGCCTCCTGCTCATCGCCGTTCCGCTGACCCTGATCGCCAGTCCCGCGCTGGCCGCGCCGCGTCACGGCCAAGCCCCGCAATTGCCGCGTGAGCTGACCGATCCGAAGATGGCCGACCAGATGGGGCGCGTCGCTGGCGCGCTAACCCGCGCCTTCATGAACCTGCCGGTGGGCGAGATTCAGGCCGCGATCGAAGGCCGCCCTGCGACCAGTGATGATCGTCGCCGCACCGTCCGGGATCTCGCCGGGCGCAACGATCCCAATTTCGACCAAAGGATCGAGCGGCAGGCGGCGAACAGCGGGGCCGCGATCCAGGCTGGCGCGCGGGCGATGGCGGCTGCGCTTCCAGCGATCATGCAATCGCTCGACCGCGCCGCCGACGAAATCGATCGCGCCACTGCCAATCTGCCCGATCCCAATTATCCGCGACGCTAACCGGTAGACGCCGCGCGCCACCACGCTAAAGCTCCACCACCATGTGGCAGCTGTTTCAATTCCCGCTTTGTCCTTTCTCGCGCAAGGTCCGCATGGTGCTGGGTGAGAAAGGCGTGGCGCACGAGCTGGTGCGCGAAAATCCGTGGGAGCGCCGCGACGAGTTTATCGACCTCAACCCGGCAGGCGAGACCCCGGTGCTGGTCGATACCGCCGCCGGCACAGTGCTGATCGGAAGCCAGCCGATCTGCGAATATTTCGATGAGACGGTCGACCGGATGCCGATGATTCACGGCAATAGCGTGGCCCGCGCCGAAATCCGCCGGCTGACCGCCTGGTTCGACGAGAAACTATTTCGCGAAGTGGTCGAGCCGCTGATGAACGAGCGGATGCGCAAGCGGCTGGTGTCTAATGGGTCGCCTGACACGCGCGTGCTGCGGGAAGCGATGAAGGTCGCCAACGGTCATCTCGACTATCTCGACTATCTGCTTGACCATCGCCGCTGGATCGCGGGCGCAGGGCTCAGCCTCGCTGACTTCACCGCCGCCGCGCATTTGTCGGTGATCGACTATCTCGGGGCGCTCGACTGGCGCGGGCACAAGCCGACCAAGGACTGGTATGCGGTGATGAAAAGCCGCCCCTGCTTCCGCCCCCTGCTGGGCGAGCGGATGGAAGTGATCGTTCCGCCAGCCCATTACGACAAGGTCGACTTCTAGCGCCCCCCTTCGACAGGCTCAGGAGAGCCCCTTCGGCAGGCTCAGGAGAGCCCCTTCGGCAGGCTCAGGACGTGCTTAAGTTGTCTAAGTTTCCCCAGTTCGACGGCTTTTTGGGGGGCTTTCGTAAACTTAGAGATTTCGCCCGAAGCGGCCCGCCCGCGCCTGCAAGAACCATGGAATCGACAATTTCAAAGAGCCGCGCCGAGCGAAGCAGTCGAAATCCTATTTTGCCAGTGTTTAGTTGCGATGCTTTGCTTGCTTTTGAACGCTGACCATTGCTTATCGGTCGCGATCAGGGGGGCCGGGGATCATG
>JBKJUB010000103.1:0-3886 GCA_046590765.1 Sphingomicrobium sp.
CGGCGGCGGTGACTCCCCCGCAGTTCCCCGGCGAAGGCCGGGGCCCAGGCGCGCAAAGCGCGATTGCCCGACTCCGCCATCAGGATCCGCCTGCCTGGACCTCGGCCTTCGCCGGGGAACAGCAAATGTCAAAGGATCGGTTGGCCCATCTGCTGATGTAAGCTTCCGAGGGGGATCCCGGTCGGCCCGTAGCGTGACCTTCGTGACCTTCGAACCAAGATGCCACACCCCTGTTGCCGCCTTGCACCGCGCCCCTTGCCGCGACTCGGCCACCGCCATCGCACGCACTTCCATTGTCATTGGACGGGAAAAGCCTATTTTAGCGGCACACCATCGAGAGACACGCCGACCATGAACGAACCCAAGCCGACCAACCCGTGGACCAAATCCCTGTTCATCTGGATCGGGATCCTGCTGGCATTGGTATTGTTCGTCCAGTCGGTCGGCGGCAGCCGCGAAGCGCCGGGCAAGGCGATGAAATATTCCGACTTCATCGCTCAGGTGAACGAGGGCAATGTCCGCTCGGTGACCATCGCCACGACCGCCAGCCGCAACTCGTCGATCACCGGCACGCTGTCGGACACCAAGACCTTCACCACCACCGCGCCGGCCGATTCGAACATTTCGAACCTGCTGATCACCAAGGGGGTCGCGATCCAGGTCAAGGCCGAGGAGCAGACCAGCCTGTGGATGTACATGCTCTACAATAGCCTGCCGTTCCTGCTGATGATCGGAATCGCCTTTTTCATCATGCGCCAGATGCAGAAGAACAGCGGCGGCGGGGCAATGGGCTTCGGCAAGAGCCGCGCCAAGATGCTGACCCAGAAGGAAGGCCGCGTGACCTTTGGCGATGTCGCCGGGATCGACGAAGCACGCGAAGAGCTTCAGGAAATCGTCGAATTTTTGAAGGATCCGGGCAAGTTTGCGCGATTGGGCGGCAAGATTCCCAAGGGCGCGTTGCTGGTCGGCTCGCCCGGCACTGGCAAGACCCTGCTCGCCCGCGCCATTGCCGGCGAAGCGGGGGTGCCCTTCTTCACCATCTCGGGTTCCGACTTCGTCGAAATGTTCGTCGGCGTCGGGGCCAGCCGCGTGCGCGACATGTTCGCCGAGGCCAAAAAATCTGCGCCGTGCATCGTGTTCATCGACGAGATTGACGCGGTCGGCCGCCATCGCGGCGCGGGGCTCGGCAATGGCAATGACGAGCGCGAGCAGACGCTCAACCAGTTGCTAGTCGAAATGGACGGCTTCGACGCCAATGAAGGCATCATCATCATCGCCGCGACCAACCGCCCCGATGTGCTCGATCCCGCCTTGCTCCGTCCGGGCCGGTTCGATCGCCGCGTGACCGTTCCGCTGCCCGATATCGAAGGGCGGATGAAGATTTTCGACGTGCATATGAAAAAGGTGCCGCTGGCGCCCGACGTCGATGCGCGCACCCTGGCCCGCGGCACACCCGGCATGTCGGGCGCCGATATTGCCAACCTCGTCAACGAAGCGGCGCTGATGGCGGCGCGCCTCGGCAAGCGCTTGGTGGCGATGGCCCAGTTCGAACTGGCCAAGGATCGCGTGATCATGGGCACCGAGTGGAAATCGCTGGTCATGACCCCCGAGGAAAAGAAGATGACCGCCTATCATGAGGCCGGCCATGCCTTGGTGCGGATTCACGAAAAAGCCTCCGATCCGATCCACAAGGCGACCATCATCCCGCGCGGCGGCGCGTTGGGGATGGTGGTGTCGATGCCCGAGCGCGACAATTATTCGTACCACCGCGACAAGATGTACGCCGATCTCGCCTCGGTCATGGGCGGCCGCGTGGCGGAGGAAGTGATCTTTGGCCACGACAAGGTGTCGTCGGGCGCTTCCAGCGACATCCAGCAGGCGACCAAGCTGGCGCGCGCGATGGTCATGCAATGGGGCATGTCCGAGGCCCTCGGCCCGCTGCAATATGAGGAAGCCCAGGGCGAGACGTTCCTCGGTTACTCGCAGACCCAGCGCCACAATATGTCGAATGAGACCGCGCTGCTGATCGATGCCGAGATCCGCAAACTGGTCGATGGCGGCCATGCCCGGGCGACCACGATCATCAAGGATAATGTCCACCAGCTCCACGATCTGGCCGGTGCCTTGCTCGAGCTTGAGACGCTCACCGGCGACGAGATCAAGACGATCGTCGGCGGCGGCAAGATCGATCGAAGCGCCGATATCCCGATCGTGCTGCCCGCTGCGGGATCGTCGATTCCCAAGGCCAAGCGCCCCAAGCCCGGCGTTGGCGGACCCGCCCAAGCGGGCGCTTGATCGACATTCAATTGCCGTTCATGCGGTCCCTGCCCTTAGCGGGCGGGGAGAATGATCCATGCGTTTGAAGTTAATTGTCGCCGCCCTTGTCCTGTTGCCGTCGATGGCCTCGGCCCAGTCGATGAATGCCGAATCCTTTTACAAACGCTCGAACGCGCTGATGGCCAAGGGGCCCCTGGCGTTATTTTCGCGCGGTGAGATCAAGGCGCTGATGACCGAAGCATCCAACGCCGGCAAAGTGGCTCGGGCGGAGCGACTTGCGCTGCTTGCTGCGGGCAAGCCGCCGCGCGCCTGCCCGCCGCCGAAATCGTCGATGGACAGCAATGAATTCATGAAGCGCCTTGGCGCGATTCCGGCGGCCGAGCGGGCGCGGATCAACATGGCCGAAGCGATGACCCGGATCACCATCGCCCGCTTTCCGTGTCCAAAATAGCGCGCCTGCTGCTCGCCGGGGCGCTGATCGCGGCCCCGCTCGGAGCGGCGCAAGCGCAGGATGTGCGCCGCTTCCTAGTGCGCGTCGACCGTCTGCTGGCGCGCGGTCCGTTCGCTTTATTGTCGCGCGATTTCTATCGCCTCAAGCATGAGATCGAGCTCGACGGCGAAACGCTGAAAGCCGATTTTGCCCGCGAAAAAGCCGCTGGTCGCCCGACCCTGTTCTGCCCGCCGACGACCGACAAGCCGCGTGTTGGCAAGACCGAATATCTCGCCGCCCTGCGCGCCGTCCCGGTCGACCGCCGCTCGACCACCGACACCAAGGACGTGCTGCGGACCCTGCTCGAGCGCAAATACCCCTGCCGCTAGGGCTCACAGGATACCGATCGCCACCATCGCGATTGCAAACAACACCGCGGCGACGAAGGCGAAGCTGACCAGCGCGATCGTCCGCAGCAGCGCGCTATACCATTTGAGCGCGTAGGCACCCTTGAGCTGGCGATACATGTGGAACGGCGGGATCAAGGCGAGGACTCCCCCGGCCGACGTCATTCCGGCCCACACCAGCAGCCCGCCGACGATCACCAGGATCATCATGAACGACAGCGAGTAGGTCACGAACACCCCGTGATCGTACATCCGGTATCGCCGGCTGAACGGAAACAGCAACCACAGGAAGGGCAGCGACAATGGGATCAGCAGCCAGCTGAATTTCGACGTCGCATCCTGGATATCGGCCATCGATCCCTTCGGATCGCGCTGGACCCGCGCGATCGGCGCGCGCAGCCAGCCGGGTACCTCGTCGCCGTCGTCGGTCTTGATGACCGCGCCGCCTTGAATTCCTTTGAGCTTGGCGATGTCGGATTTCTGGATTGCGATCCTGCGGTCGAACGACGCGACACCGCGGCCCAGCTTGAGCGCGCCTGCCCGATCGGCTTCAAGTCGGGCGAGCGCCGTTTGCTCCTCCTTCAACGAGCTATCGAGGTTTATCCCGCCGCTGTTCAGCGCCCCGGTGAAACTGAGCACGGCGAACATCAGGAATACGGTGAACAGATACAGCGCCACCGGCGACACGAACCGCGCCCGCTCGCCCTCTATGTAGCGCCGCGTCAACTCGCCCGGCTTCCAAACCAGTAACGGGATGGTGCGCCAGATCTTG
>JBKJUB010000194.1:0-16339 GCA_046590765.1 Sphingomicrobium sp.
CCTCGGCGGCGGTCAACATCTCGGGGCAGATCACCCTGCTCGACGATGGTGTCTCGCAGGTTTTCGCGGTAGCGATCACCTCCGGTCTAAGCAATGGCGGGAACGACAGCGAGACACAGAACCTCGATGGTGGCGTCGGCGGCAATAGCAATGTCTTCGACAATTTCGGCGCCGATGGCGGAAAGGTTATCTTCACTGCAGCAACGATCACGTCATTGACCACTCAGGGCCTGAAACATGGCGGCGCGGCGCTGAGTTATGTGATCTCGCCCGATGGGCAGACGCTAACCGGATATGTCGAATCTGGCACGACGGGTGGTTATCAAGCACTGCAGGATTTGACGGTGCTGACCATCCAGCTGCAGCCTGGCGGAACGGGCAATTACACCGTGACAATGGTCAATTCGCTCGACTCGGTGACCAACATCAACTTCAACGACGGGTCATACGATTTCGTCGGCGGCAATGATCCATGGGCGGGATTCGTTCCGACTGGTCAGATAGGCGCTCCCGTAAATGACGATTCAAACGACCTGCTGCTGACTCCGTTCAGCGACAATGGTTCGGGTAACTCGATCAATGGCAACGCCAACTCAGCCGGCACGGGCGGCGGCGGCGCCGGCCAAAACGTAGGAACTCACGAAGGTATTCGCCTCGACTTCGTGACCGACCTGACCGGTAACCCAGCGGGCAGCCCCGCCAACTATGACGGTAATGTCGCCCAGCAAGACCATGTCTTCGACAATCATTACAAGGTGAACGACGTCTCAGTGCGGTTCGGCGATGGCTCGTCATCCTCAGTCGTCGAATTTAAAGCTTTCGATGCTAGCGATGCCAACGACATCGTTCTTGGCAACGGCACTCTGGTCAACATCACTCAGATGATAATTAGCTTCGACGGAGAGAATCAGGCGTTCAACTTCGACGCCCTAAATCTATCGCAAACGCTGGCAGTTGGCAGCGTAGGCGGAGCGGCCGACCGCAATTATACGGTGACGTGGATCTTGGATTCGCCTGGTGTATACCACGTCGAGGTAACGGGCATCATGGACACGGCCGTGAGGATCGCGACGCATGGCGCGGTCAACTATGAAGCGCTGGAAATCGAGTATGTTTCGGGTGACGATTGGGCGATCACCGGATTCGGTGCCGCAGCACAGAGCACGGCTCCGGTGAACTTCACGGTTCCGATTACGGTTCAGGACGGCGATGGCGACACGGTTTCCAGCGGCAACCTCGCAATCACAGTCACTCCTCCGATCGTTCTCGACCTCAATGGCGACGGGGTGAACTTCCTCGATCGAAGCGCCGGTGTTGCTTACGACTATAATGGCGACGGAACCGCCGAGGCGACTGCCTGGGCTGCAGCCGACGACGGCATATTGGTGCGGGATGCCAACGCTAACGATACGGTCGACAATGCTTCCGAGTTCGTGTTCGGCGGCAATGGCGTGACTGACATGGAGGCGCTTCGCGCCCAATATGGCGACACGCTAGATGCCGACGATGCCGATTTTGCGACGTTCAAAGTATGGCAGGATGCCAACAGCAACGGTCTGGTCGACAACGGTGAGCTGGTGAGTCTGACCGATGCGGGGATTACAAGCGTCAGCCTGGTGAGCGACGGCAATTCCTATACTGCGGCCAATGGAGACGTATCGGTGGCGGGGACGGCGACCTTCACCAAAACAGACGGATCGACTGGCGCGGCCGCAGACGCGGCATTTGCCACTGGCGGCAACAAAACCAATGCCGTCGTCGAGAAGATCGCCGCCAACAGCAACAATGTCGTGCTCGCCGCAGCGGTTGCGGCGGCGGGCCTGTCGGTATCAGCGCCGGCGGCAGCGGCGATCGCTGACAATGGCGCGCAGAACGGCCACCAGTCCAATGCGGTGGTTGCGGTTGAAGCGTTCAGCCTGGCAAACCTCAACCTTTCGACCGACAGCGCGATGCCCGCCTTGATGGGCGAGCTGCGCGAGGTGTTCTCGGTTCCGCATTTCACTGGATCGTCGCCCCTCACGGCGGACCTCGCGGCTGGCTCGATCGGCGATTTGACTAGCGCTCATGGAGCGATGGCGTCGACGACAGCGCTGCTTGCCGGATCCGACATGATCGCTGGGCAAATGGCGATACCGATGCTGGCCAGCAACATTGCAATGCCGAACGCGGCGGCGATGATGTCACTGGCTGGACCGACGGATGCCCACTCGGCGATTTCGGTCGAGCGGATCCTCGTCGAAGCGCTCCACGGTGGCGCAAGCAATGGGCCGGACATCAACGCCTTGCTCAATGCGCTGCCGGGCCAAGCCAATGGCGCGAATGGCGGGTTGGAAGTCATGGCAAGCCTGGGCGGCAGCCCTGTGCCGAGCTGGGACACGGGTCATGGTGCCGCCTTTACGTTCGCGGCGACTAACGCCATCACTAGCGAAGCCTTGGTGCTTCATCACGACGCCATCCAGCCGATTGCAAACGGCTGAACCTAAGGCGGGCTCCTGGTGGACAGGGGCCCGCACTTGGAAAGACCAGAAGGGGGAAGACATGAATAAGCACTGGCTGTTGACCATTTCAGGAGTAGCGCTCCTGGCCGCATCGCCCGCGACGGCGATCGAACTAAAGGACGCCGTTCAGGCGGCCCTCAATACCAATCCGGAAATTCGCCAGGCGATCGCGAACAAGGACGCGACCCAGTATGAGCGCAAGCAGGCCCAGGGCCTGTGGTTGCCGCGTATTTCGGTCGAGGCGTCGGCGGGCATTCGCCAGTTGAAGAATCCGACCCGCCGGTCAATCGGTATTGCCGACCAGACACTTTATCCGCTTGAAGCCAGCGTCACTGCCGACGAACTATTGTTCGACATGGGTGGTCGCGAAGCTGAAATTCGTCGCCAGGCATCGCGCACCGATGCCGCTGCGGCGCGCATCGAGGAACGCTCTGAATTCGTCGCTCTAAACGTGGCGCGGGCGTATATCGATTATTTGCTACAGCAGCGCCTCGTGGCAATCGCCGACGACAATGCGACGTTCCATCTAAAGCTTGCAGGTGACCTTCGCGAAGGTGTCTCGAAAGGATCGATCAGTATTGCCGATCAACAACAGGCCGAGGAGCGCCTGCAGTCGGCGCGGGCTCGCCTGACCGAAGCGCGCGAAGACCTCGACACGGCGTCGATCCAGTTCCAGACGTTGGCCGGGATCCCGATCGACAGCGTCTCGATGCCACCCGATTTGTCGCAATATCTGCCTGCCACCTTGCAGGAATCCGAAGCAGCGGCGCGGGCCAATAATCCGCGAGTTCAGGAATCGCTCGCCGATTTGTCGACCGCTCGCGAAGTTACGCGGGCCGCTCGGTCTGAGCTCGGGCCGCGAGTCAATCTCGAGGGCACCGCGCGGGTTGGCCACGACATCGACGGCTTCCGCGGCAAGACCACCGACCTCCAGGGCCGGGTCGTAATGCGCTGGTTGGTGTTCAACGGTGCGACCAACATCAACAATGTTCGCGAACAAGAAGCGCGCGCCGATGAAGCGCACGCCCGCGTGTTCGAACAGACCCGGCGTGCCGAAGAAGACGCCCGCTCGGCATGGAGCCGACTGACCAACCAAACTCGGTTGACCACTGAACTCGAGACTCAGAGCCGCGTGTCCGATGATTTGCTGCTATCCTATCGCGAGCAGTTCAATGTCGGCCGCCGTTCTTTGCTCGACGTGCTCGACGCGCAGAACACGCGCAACAACGTGCAAGCGCAAGCTGAGACTGCGCGTCTCGCCAAGCTTTATGCGCAATATCGCCTGTTGGCGTCGACCAACCGCCTGATCGAAGCACTTGGGGTCAACATGCCAAGTGCGGCTTGGAGCGACGAACGGACTCGGTATCGGGTCAATGTCATCCCGGCGGCAGACCTCGAAGAAAACAGCCTGGTCGCGCCGGCGATGGGTCCGCCGTCGTCGACGATGGGCCCGCCGACTCCGCAGCCGGCACCGGTTGCCTCGCCGACCGGCGGGCGCTGAATTGAAGGGGACGGGCGTTGAGTTTCATGCATTGGCTGGATTCCGCGCCTTCGCGTGAGATTGACCCTGTCCTCGATTGTCTGGCGTTCTTGGCGCGCAGGGCCGACCGGCCGTCTTCCCCGGTTCTCCTGCGCGCAGGACTCGCTGTATCCGACACGGGCAAATTGCCCTTCCACCAGATCGAACCGGCACTCGACCAAATCGGGATGCGCGGCCAGCAAGTCGTCCGACGGTTAAAGGGTTGGCCGATCCAGCGCCTCCCGGCGATTCTGGAACTTAACGACGACCGAGCTGCGGTGCTGCTTGAAACGCGCTCTGGCGATGGACTGGTGTACGCGCCGGGCATCGCTGAGCCGAGCTGGGTATCGCTGACCGACCTCGACAAAGCATTTACCGGGCGCGCGGCGTTCGTCGAGGCCGACCCGACCCGCGAGCGCGAATCCGAGCGACCTTGGGACAAGGCCAAACAACATCATTGGTTCTGGTCCGAAGTGTGGAAGGTGCGCGGCGAATTCTGGCCGATCCTGCTTGCTGCACTGGTGGTCAACTTGCTGGCGCTGGCGGTGCCTTTGTTCACGATGAACGTTTATGATCGGGTCATTCCGAACAAGGCCATTCCAACGCTTTGGGTGCTCGCTTTGGGGGTCGCCCTGGCACTGGGTTTCGACTTCGTCCTTCGGCTAGCGCGGTCTCGGTTGATCGACGAAATTGGTCGTAAGCTTGACTCCAAGCTGAGCCAAAAACTGTTTGAAAAAGTGATGAACCTGCCGATGGCAGCGCGCCAGGGAAGCACCGGCGCGATGGCCAAAAGGGTGTCTGAATATGAACAAGTGCGCGACTTTTTCGCCTCGACCACCGTCGTGCTGCTGGTCGACATCAGCTTCCTGGTGCTGTTCCTGATCCTGATCACGGTGCTCGCCGGATGGCTGGTGCTCGTCCCGCTGGTCGGGATCGCGATCATGTGTTTCTTCGGTTTCGGCCTGCAAAAGAGGATGGGCCAAACCGCGCTCGATGCGCAGGCCGATTCGAGCCTTCAGCATTCGGTGCTGGTTGAATCGATCGGCGGGATTGAGACGCTCAAGGCCGCCGGTGCGGAAGGGCAGATGCTCGGCCGCTGGCGGCGCTATTCATCGATGTCGGCGGCTACGCAGGAATCGATGCGCCGTTCGACCGCGGTTGCAGTCAACCTCGCGTCGCTGTCGCAGCAGGTGATCAGCGTCGGATTGCTGATCGGCGGCTTTTATCGGTTCAACGCCGGCGAAATGTCGATGGGCGCGATCATCGCGATCGTCATGCTTGCCGGTCGGGCCATGGCGCCGGTCGGACAATTCGCATTCCTGATCACCCGTGCCAAGCAATCAATGGCGACCATGGCATCCCTCCAGCAAATGATGGAACAAGAAGACGAGCGCAGCGTCTCGGCGCGATCAATCGTTCCAGAGATCCGGGTCGGAACGATCGAACTGTCGCACGTCGTCTTCGCTTATCCTGGCGCAGCGACCCCGTCCTTGGCTGACGTCAGCCTCAAGATCGAACCGGGCGAGCGGATCGGCATTATCGGTCGCGTTGCGTCGGGCAAATCGACACTCGGTCGGATGTTGTGCGGGCTCTATCAACCCAGTGAGGGCGTGCTGACGATCGACGGCTTGGACAGCCGCCAATATCACCCGCACCAGATTCGCGAGGCGTTTCGCTTCGTCGGACAGGATGCCGAACTATTCAGCGGAACGGTGCGCGATAATCTGATGCTCGGCGCGGCCGGAGCAAACGATGCCCAGCTGATCGATGCAGTGTCCCGCTCGGGCGCCGACATCTTCTTATCGCGCGATGCTGCCGGGTTCGATCTTCCGGTCGGCGAACGTGGGTCGCGATTGTCGGGGGGTCAGCGATCGTTGTTGGTGCTCGCCCGAGCGTTGGTCAGCCCGTCGAAAATGCTGTTTCTCGATGAACCGACTGGGGCAATGGACACTCAGACCGAAACCTATTTCATCGACCATCTGAAAAGCGCATTAGCGCCTGATCAGACACTGATCGTCTCGACTCATCGCCATCAGATGCTGTCGATCGTCGATCGATTGATCATCATCGACGGCGGACGGATTTTCGC
Organism: Sphingomicrobium sp.; assembly: GCA_046590765.1. Lineage (GTDB taxonomy): Bacteria > Pseudomonadota > Alphaproteobacteria > Sphingomonadales > Sphingomonadaceae > Sphingomicrobium. The sequence goes on from JBKJUB010000194.1 coordinate 6,107, forward strand.
CGACGGCCCGCGCGATGAGATTCTCGGGCGATTAGGCAAAGCGACCAAGGAGCAAAAGCAGTGAGCTGGCGTCGAGCGAATCAGACCGACGTCATGATCAGGCGCTGGGGAATCGTAATCGTCGCGTTGCTTGCTGCCGCGCTGGTGGCGCTTGCGGCGGGCGGCCTGTTCCGGAGCCCCGCTGCCCGAGCCGAGCTTGTGCCGCCGGCCAAGGCCGCGGCGTTGATTGCAGCGACCAGCGGTGACCAAGCCACCCTTGTCCAGGCGGTTGGCGCGAAAGCGGAATTGATCAATGCGGCAATGCCGTTCAGTCGCGCGCCGGTGCAAGCCGCGCGGGCATTCGTCCTGCCGGCTGGCGAGACGCTTGATCAGCGGCGCGCGGTGCTATGTCTCACGCAGGCAATTTACTACGAAGCCGGTTTCGAACCGATCGACGGCCGTCGCGCGGTGGCGCAGGTTATCCTAAACCGGATGCGGCACCCGGCGTTTCCCAAGTCGGTGTGCGGCGTTGTCTACCAACGCAACTCGACCCCGGTGTGCCAGTTCAGTTTCGTCTGCGACGGCTCGCTCGATCGCCGTCCTGAAGCGGGCGCGTGGAAAGTGGCTGAAGCAATCGCCCGTGCCGCGCTGGCCGGATACGTCGAGCAGGCAGTTGGCTCGGCGACTCATTATCACGCCGATTATGTAGCGCCGCGCTGGGCGCCGTTGCTGACCAAGATCACCAAGCTCGGCGCGCATATTTTTTATCGCTGGCCGGGGGCTTGGGGACAGTCGGCGGCATTTAGCGGACATTACATTGGCGAGCCGCGCGATCCGTGGAGTTTGCGGCCTGCAATGTGGGTGAAATCGCCATCATCGGGTGTCAATCCGGACACAGCAGCGGTTACCTTGATCGCTGGTCCGCCGATCGCGCGGGCGGCCAATGACGTCGGCGGTTTGCTTGATACTTCAAAGGGTTGGACGCTGAATATCCCGCTGCCCAGTGAGGCAAATGCGGCCTCGAAAGCGATCGCCGAACAACAGGCCAAGCCGGGCATTGCGCCCCAGAATGACGCACCCGCCGCAACCCGCGTGATCGCGTCGCGCTGACCTGTTAGCAGAGTATCCAAGATCATGGCGTCGCTTCCTTTCATCTCCTCGCTCACCAAGGGCCGAGAGCCGCTAACCGGCCCGAAGCGGATCATCGTGCTGTGCGCGGTAGGCTTCCTGGTGTTCATGCTGTGGGCATCGCTGGCGCATGTCGACGAGGTGACCAAGGGGCAGGGCAAGGTTATCCCGTCAAGCAAGGTGCAATTGATCCAGTCGGCAGAACCGGCGACCGTCAAGGAATTGTTCGTCCGCTCGGGCCAGACCGTCCGCCGTGGCCAGTTGCTAGCCAAGCTCGAGGATCCGACAAGCCAGTCGCGGCTCGGAGAGATTGAGGCGGAAACCAGCTCGCTTGCAGCCCGCGCTTCGCGACTGACGGGCGAAGGCAATGGTACCGCGACGGCGTGCGAAGGCGCAACGTGCGCCGACGAAGCCGCGCTCCGGTCGGTCCGGCAGTCCGCGTTGCGCAGCCGGATGGGCGCGCTTGGCGCATCGGCCGATCAACGCCGCCGCGAAGCTGCCGAGGCCAATGCCACCGTCAGCAGCCTGAGCGGAAGCCTGGTTCTGGCGCAGCGGCAAGTCGGGATGCTCGAGCCGCTGGCAGCCAAGAATATCGTCCCGCAGACCGAATTATTGAACGCCCGGCGCGAAGTGATCGACCTCCAGGGCCGGATCGCCGCCGCGCGCGAGCAAGGTGGCCGCGCCCAGGCCGCAGTACGCGAAGCGCTCAACCAGGCGAGCGAAGCCAACTTCAGCTTCCGCCAGGAAGCGCTCAACCAGCGCAATGAGCTCAACACCAAGATTGCAGTCAACCAGCAGTCGCTGCGCGGTGCGCAGGGCAGGCTCGGGCGCATGGAGCTCCGATCGCCCGTCGATGGGGTGGTCAACGATCTCAAGATGAACACCATTGGCGGGTTCGTCCAGGCTGGCGAAAAGGTCATGGAAGTGGTGCCGATGGGCGAGAAACTGCTCGTCGAGACACGCATCAAGCCAAGCGACATTGCGTTCATCAAGGTCGGCGACCGGGCGCTGGTCAAAGTCACTGCCTATGACTTTTCAACCTATGGCGGGCTCGATGGAAAAGTTGTCCAGGTGTCGCCCGACTCGATTTATGACGAAGCCGACCGCCAAGCCTATTTCACGGTGCTGGTCGAAACCCAACGCAGCTTCCTGCAGTCGCATGTTGGCAGATTGCCGATCACGCCGGGCATGATGACCGACACCCAGATCATCACTGGGCGCAAGTCGATCCTGACCTATTTGATGAAGCCGTTCCTGAAAGCCCGCAGCGAAGCGCTCAGCGAACGCTAGACGCTAGTTCGACAGTCCGGCGGGCGCGATCGGGGTTTCCATCGACGCCATTTCGACCATTGCCGACTGCACCGGCTTGTCGAGCACCGCCATCACGACCGGCGGCGTTGCGCGGCGATAGCCGTGGGTCCACGCCTTGTTGCCCGAGAAAGTGAAGATCGGACGATAATCGGCGAGCATCTCGCTATCGACGATCCGGCTGGTGCCATTGTCGAGCACCAGCATGCGGCCTTCGGCACGAACCACAAGCACGGCATGATCGGCGCGGCGGGCGAGATCGCGAAGGATGACAAGGTAGAGATCCTTGTCGGCGAACCCGGCATTCCTCAGCATCTGCAGCTTGGCGATGGCGAAATCCTCGCAATCGCCGCGGCCCCGGCGGATCGTCTCGGCAGCATTCATCCAGCGGTCGCTGACGCCATATTGCTGGCTGTCGTTGACGAATGCGACATGGCTGTTGACGAAGCGGTTGACCGCGTCGAGCCGGTCGAGCGGGCTACGCGCTGCAACTTTGCTCGCATAAGAAGCGGCGCGGGCACCGATCGGGGCATGCGACACCTTGGCCCAGCGAGCGTCGAGCGAGGTGTGTGTCACCGACAGCGCGACCGACCCGAACACGTCCGGACGATCGGTCGCAACCATAGCGTGCACGAGCGGGGTGTTGGCCGGCAGGATTGCCGGCGTGAACAACGCGCCGCGGCTTTCGGGCGATGGCGCGATCGAGGGAGTCGCAGCAATCGGGCGTCCAGTCGCCTGAGCCGCGAGGATCGCCGCGAGTGCGCTCGGCGCGCCGCCAAGAATGGCGTCGGTCTTGCTGTATGAAGCGTAAGCGGGCGCCACCTGTGCGGCGACCGGCGCCGACGTTCCGGCAAAGGCGAGCAGGGCAAGGGCAAGCGTCTTCATGCCCATGCTTTTGCCAAAGCGAGGCGAATACCAGCCTAAGGCGTTTGGTTAAGATCGCTGTAACTATCTAAATTCTAGTCGATTTCCGACAAAAACCGATCAATCGCGGCGTTGAAGGCAGGACTTTGTTCAAGATTGGCGAGGTGGCCAGCGCCAGAGATGAGCTCCAGCTGTGCGCCCGCAATCAACGCTGCCAACTGTTCCGACAAGACCGGCGGGGTGATCCTGTCCTCCTCCCCCACCAGCACCAAGGTCGGCACCTTGATCGAGCGCACGCGCTCGACCTGATCGGACAACCAGACGGCCTGCGCGCCGACCACATAAGCGGCTGGGTCGATCTGGCTCATTGTGTCGATCACTTCGCGGTGCATCGCGGGGGTCGCCGCTGCGCCCAGCAGGGCCCCAGCGCGCGCCTCGGCAAGCCCGCGCATGCCGATGGTGCGGCTGGCAGCCTGAGACCGGTCGAAGATCGCCTGCCCGTCGGGATGAACCGCGAAACTGTCGGCGAGGATCAGCGAGGCGCAGCGTCGGGGCGCTGCCGCATGAAGCGCGATGGCAATCACCCCGCCCAGCGATAGCCCGCAGATGTGCGCCCGTTCAATGCCCAGCGAGTCCATCGCGGCGAGGATCGCGGTGGCGAAATCGTCGCGCGTAGCAGCGGGGGCGGGCTGGCTATCGCCATAGCCGGGATAATCGAACGCGACGGCGCGGCGCGACTGGCCGAAATGCGCCAGCTGCGGTGCCCACACCGATTTGTCCGAACCAACGCCGTGGAGGAAGATGATCGGCAGGGCGTCGCCGCCACCGCTTTCGACAACGCCAATCGCGCCCCTGCTGGTATCAATCGCCCCCATCGCGCCATGATGACGGTGCGCGGCGGCTTTGCAAGTCGCGGGCGCGGCGGTAGCGTTCGACGCGATGACCAGCATGACGATCAATGGCGAGGCCTTGCGCTTCGATCTCGACCCCGCGACGCCTTTACTGTGGGCATTGCGCGACGCCGCCAATCTGACCGGTGCCAAATATGGCTGCGACACCGGTGAATGCGGCGCGTGCACGGTAATCGTCGATCAACGGGCGGTGACCAGCTGCAGTGTCGCGATCGGATCGCTCGAAGGGGCCGAGGTGATTACCATCGAGGGACTATCGCCGAGCCGCGCGCACCCTATCCAGCAGGCATGGACGGCCGAACAGGTCAGCCAGTGCGGTTATTGCGAGCCGGGGCTGATCCTGGCGATCGCGGCGCTGCTCAAGGCCAGTCCGCGGCCGAGCGAGGCGGAGATCGAGGCCCTGCCCAACATCTGCCGCTGCGGGATCGGGCCGCGGATGAAACTTGCGATCGCGCGCGCGTCGATGGCCATGACCGGCGGGGATAGCTTGAATGCGATTGCGCTCGAGGCCAATTCGCAACCGACGACCGCGCCCGAAATGTTCAGCAACGGCTCATCTGGCGAGTCGCACATTCCAGCGCAGTAAGTCATTCGCCTGGAGCGTAAGATGCGTAAGTTCACGATGTACCTGTTATTCGCCACCGGCGCCCTCCCGGCGATGGCTGCAGCGCAGGAAGAAGAAGGCGGGCGCCAAGGGCGTCAGCATCAATCCGCGCAGTCCGACAATCGTCCCGAACGCGCAGAGCGGGTAGCGCGCGCTGAGCGGCCCGAGCGTCCGGAACGTCAGCAGATGAAGGTCGAGCGTCAGGTTCAGGTGCAGCAGATGCAGGGTCAGCGCCAGGCGCAGATCGAGCAGATGCAGGCGGCGCGCCAGCAGCAAGTGCAGCAAAGCCAGCAGGTCCAGACCGACCGCCACGACGGCGAGCGCAATCGCATGTTCGGCGGCCGCGACCGGCGCCTGCAGGAAGTCCAGCAGGATGGCCAGGGGTCGCGCGAAGAGCGGATGCAACAATATCGCGCGCAGGTCGAACAGCGTCGCGCCCAGATGGGTGGTCAGGTCCAGCAGCCGTCGCAGGGCGGGCTGGTCGGACGGACTGGCCGCTATCGGTCGATCCCCGACATCAATCCCAACACCGCCGGTCAGCCGGCCCCCGAGAATCGCGACGGTCGGCTGACGGCGCGGCATATCGACCGCCGCGACCAGGTCCAATGGTCAAACCATTGGCGCAACGACAATCGCTACGATTGGCGACGTCATCGCAACCATCATCGTTCGATTTTCCGGATCGGCTTTTACTATGATCCGTTCGGTTACAACTACAATCGCTTCGGGATCGGGTCATTCCTCTACCCGAGCTATTACCAGTCGAATTACTGGATCAGCGACACGTGGCGGTATCGCTTGCCGCCGGCCTATGGCCCGTATCGCTGGGTGCGCTATCACAATGACGCGCTGCTGATCGATACGTGGAGCGGCGAAGTGGTCGACGTGATCTACGGCTTCTTCTGGTAAAAAAGCGCATCTTGGTAGAACAGTCCGGCCGTTGGTCGAACGGGGTGTCGCGGCACTTGTCGAGGCGCCCCATTTCGTTTTAGCGCGCCTACACACCTTGCCTCGGGAATTTTCAGATGATCGCTCGCGCTTCCGCCACTGCCTTGCTGCTGTCGACCCTCTTGCTGGCCGGGTGCGCGACCAATTCGGTCGCCCCGGTGGTAGCGATCGAGGCGCCGCCGCCGGTCGCGGTACCGGCCGTGGCGAGCGCGCACGATCGTTTGTTCAAGTTGTTCGCCGAAAGCGACGAGGCAACGCTCAAGCTCAACCCGATCAGCGGCATTTATCGCGGCGACATGCGCTATGCCGACCAGTTTGGCGACGGCATCACCGATGCCTATTACGACGCCAGCCGCGCGGCGGCGGTCAGCGACCTGAATGCGCTCCACGCGATCGATCGGGCGAGCCTCAACGCGACCGACCAACTGGCTTATGACGTGTTCGAATATTCGACCAAGGACGGGATCGAAGGATTTAGCCCGGCGCTACTCCGCCTGAGCACGCCGCGACCGCTCAATCACTTTTTCGGGCTGCAATCCTATTACCCGACCTTCGCCAGCGGCAAGGGCGCGGCGCCGTTCGCGAGCGTTGCCGATTATGACAATAATCTGAAGCGCCACGCGGGCTATGTGTGGTGGATCGACCAGGCGATCGCGCGGTTCAAGCAGGGCGAAGCGAGCGGCGTGGTCGAGACCAAGCTGACGATCCGCAACGTCATTGAGCAGCTCGACAACCAGCTGGCGCAGAAGGTCGAGGATTCGGCATTTTACGGTCCGGTAAAGCAGTTTCCGGCGAGCTTTTCGGAGGCCGACAAGGCGCGGCTGACGGCGGCGTATCGCGCCGAGATCACCGACCGGCTGTACCCCGCGACGCGGCGGCTGCGCGCGTTCCTCAAGACCGAATATCTGCCACAAGCGCGCGACGGCGCGGGGCTGATGTACATGCGCGGGGGCGACCAGCTTTATCGCTATCTGGTGCGCTCGACGACCACGCTCGACATGACGCCGGACGAAATCCACAACCTTGGCCTGAGCGAAGTGGCGCGGATCACGACCGAGATGGACAAGGTCAGGAGCGAGGTCGGGTTCAAGGGCAGCCTGGCAAAGTTCTTCGACCATCTGCGGAGCGACCCCAAGCTCAAACCCAAGAGCCGCGAATCGCTGACCGAGGGCTATTATGCGATCGGCAAGGCGGTCGACGCCAAGCTGCCTGACTATTTCTCGACCATTCCCAAGGCCAAGCTCGACATCCGGCCGTACGATCCGACGATCGAGAAATTCCAGGCCGGCGGAAGCTATGAGCAAGGCACCCCCGACGCCAAGCGGCCCGGCACGTTTTACTTCAACGCTTATGACTTGCCGTCGCGGACCACGCCGGGGATGACCACGCTCTACCTCCATGAAGGCGCGCCGGGGCACCATTTCCAGATCAGCCTAGCGCAGGAGAATGAGGCGCTGCCCCCGTTCATGCGGTTCGGCGGGAATACCGCGTACGTCGAGGGCTGGGCGCTTTATGCCGAGACGCTCGGCTACGACATGGGCTTTTACAAGGATCCGTATCAGCGGTTCGGGACGCTCAGCGACGAAATGCTGCGCGCGATGCGCCTCGTGGTCGACACCGGGATCCATTCGAAGGGCTGGACCCGCGAGAAGGCGATCGCCTACATGCTCAGCAACAGCGACATGGGCAAGACCGACGCCACCGCCGAAGTCGAGCGCTACATCGCGATCCCGAGCCAGGCGTTGGCTTACAAGATCGGCGCGCTGACTATCCAGCGGCTGCGCAAGAAGGCGACCGACGAGCTTGGCGATAAGTTCGACATCAAGCAATTCCATGCCCAGGTGCTGATGACCGGCGCGCTGCCGCTGGCGATCCTGGAGAAGAAGATCGACGCGTGGATCGCGGAGAAGAAGGGGAGCTGAGGATGATCAGCTTGGAAGCTTTTGCGATCCTGCTCGGCACCGCGACCCTCGTCGCTGCGGGAGCCTCGCCGTCCACCGCGACGGCCCAGACGGTGGCCGTCGCGCAGAGCCCGTCGCAGGCGCTGGCGGCATTGTTCGCGGCGAGCAACGAGGGCGACCTAAAGCGCAACCCGATGAGCGCCTTGTTTCGCGGCGACATGCGCTACGCGGGCCAGCTGGGCGACAATATCAGCGATGCCTATTTTGCCGCTGAGCGCGATTCCGCAGCGGCCGATCTGGCGGCGCTCAAGCGGATCGACCGTTCGAAGCTGACCGCGTCCGAGCGCATTTCCTACGACGTGTTCCAATGGCAGCGGGCCAGCGACCTGCGCGGGCTGCAGCCCGATTTGCTGGCACTGACCGCAGTCCGCCCGATCGACCATTTCGGCGGCATCCACACGTTCTTCGCCGAACTCAACAGCGGTGACGGCGTGGCGCCGTTCAAGACGGTCAAGGATTACGGCGATGGCCTGAGCCGAATCGACGACTTCGTCTTGTTGCTTGACCGCTCGATCGGCCGGATGCGCGAGGGCATAAAGAGCAACGTCGTTCAGCCCAAGCTGGTGATGGTCAATGTCGTGGAACAGCTTGACGCGATGCTGGCCGAGCAGGGCGATGCCAACAGTTTCCTGAAACCGGTGCAGAAATTCCCGGCGACGATCCCGGCGGCCGACCAAGCGCGCTTAAAGGCGGCCTATATCGCGGCGGAGGCGACCAAGATCCGCCCCGCGCTGACCCGCCTTCGGACGTTCATCGCCGACGACTATCTGCCCAAGGCCCGCGACACGGTCGGACTGTCGGCGATGCCCGGCGGCGACAAGCTTTATGCTTATCTGGTCCAGACCAACACCACGACCGACCTGACCCCCGACCAGATCCACCGCATCGGCCTGTCCGAAGTGAAGCGGCTTCAGGCGGAGATGGAGGCGGTGAAAAGCCAAGTCGGATTTACCGGCACGCTCAAGCAATTCTTCGAGCACATCCGCACCGACCCCAAGTTCAAGCCGCAATCGCGCGAGTGGCTCCAGGCGCAATATGTCGCGACTGGCAAAAGGCTCGACGCGACCCTGCCCAATCTGTTCGCGACGCTGCCCAAGACCAAGCTCGACATCCGCCCGGTCCCGGCGCTGACCGAGAAAGGCGCGGCGCGCGGATCCTATAATGCGGGAACGCCCGACGGATCGCGGCCGGGGGTGTTTTACTTCAACGCCTACGATCTGCCGTCGCGGACGACGCCGGCGATGGAAACCTTGTTTCTCCACGAAGGTGCTCCGGGGCATCATTTCCAGATCAGCCTGGCGCAGGAAAACACGAGCTTGCCCGATTTCCAGCGGTTCGGCGGCAACACCGCTTATGTCGAGGGCTGGGGGCTCTATTCGGAAACGCTGGGGCGAGAGCTTGGCGTCTACACCGGCCCCTATCAATATTTCGGTTATCTTGATTCGCAATTGTTCCGCGCGATCCGGCTGGTGGTCGATACCGGCATCCATTCGAAGGGCTGGACCCGCGACAAGACGATCCAGTACATCCTCGATAACAGCTCGCGCGGGCTGAGCAATGCGACCGCCGAGACCGAGCGCTACATCGCCAATCCGGGGCAGGCGCTGGCGTACAAGATCGGCCAGCTGAAGATCAGCGAATTGCGCGCGCGAAGCGAAAAAGCGCTCGGGCGCAAGTTTGACATTCGCGAGTTTCATTCGCAAGTGCTGATGAGCGGCGCGCTACCGCTGGCGGTGCTGGAGGCGAAGGTTGATGATTGGGTGAAGGCGAAGAAGGCGAACTGAGGTCGATCGATAAAGCCTCGGACGTCGCAAAAGTCTAAGGGTGTATGACCATTTTTCCTATTCGCGGAATTCTGGCTGCGAATCGCGGGCAAGGAAGCGCGCTGGTCGATGGATGCAACGGTGGAAGAAGCCGAGTCGAGCCTCGGCAGTCGGAATCAGCCATTGGAAGGGTTTTTTCGACTTTTCGAATTGGCCATGGTCGACCATTCCTCGATCTCACCGTTGCACCACGTCGATGATAACTTGACTTAGCTTGAGAAAGCCGTAGGGCGACATCGCGGATCGGGCCCCTCTGGCGGTCGTTCCTAAAACGACAGCGATGTCGGACCGCATCGGGGTAGCCCTCGGTGCAGGTTCTGATGCCCTTGTTCTCCTGCATCGCTGTGCGCCCCGATCGATCCTTATCGATAGGAGAGCGGCTATGAAAAACCTTATCTACAGACTCACATTGATCCACCGGAAAATCGACGACGAAATCCGGGGCGAACTCGCGCGGCGATTTCCCGACAGCATCAAGCTGCTGCGGCTGAAGAAGCTGCGCCTTGCGGTCAAGGACCGCCTCTACCGGCGCGTCAGTGTAAGCAGATCTGCAGCGTGAGCCCCCCGGTTATTTTTGGAGAACAGCAAATGCGTAGTACCGATTCCGGAGCCGGGATGCTTTGCCCGCTCGACCAGACCATGTTGGTGATGTCCGAGCGGCAGGGCATAGAGATTGATTATTGCCCGACCTGCCGTGGCGTCTGGCT
>JBKJUB010000012.1:0-23310 GCA_046590765.1 Sphingomicrobium sp.
GCGACGACAACGCCGACGATGGTGATCGTCATATATTGCCGCTTGAGATAGGCCGACGCGCCTTCCTGGATCGCCGCCGCAACTTCCATCATGCGGTCATTACCGGCCGATGCGCGAAGCACCTGCTGGCTGGTGAGAATGCCATAGAGCAACGCAACGACGCCGCAGGCGATCGCGATAAGAACCAAATCCATTGGTGAACTTCCCCTGTGAAAACCGGAGCTTGGCGGCGAGGGCCAACGGCTCTGCCGCCCGTAAAACGGCGCCGGTTTAGGGGGAGGTTAAGCGCCTGTCTAGCGAGGCATTAATGCAACAGCAAAGCGGTCGCCATGCCCGATGCCAGCCCGAGCAGGGCGATGACCATCTGGCGCGCGCTAATCAGTACGATGTTCATGTCCAAGGCGCTCCGGCAACGGCACCGGCTCGCCGCAGTCGGTCAGGGAAAGCCCCGAACCGCGGACGAGCCGTCCGATCGCGGTCATTGTCGTCGCGGATGGTAAAGAAAGCATGAACGGATCGACCGTTCCGGACAGGCTGAGCAGCAAGGCATAATCGTCGCCACCGGTCGCTGCGAACAAGCGGGCTGCGCGGTCGCTGCCGCGATCAGCGATGAAGGCCTCGCTCAGCGGCAGAGTGGCTAGGTCGATCTGGGCGGCGAGGTTGCTGGCGTCGGCGAGGCGGGTGGCGTCGATCAGCAAGCCGTCGGACACGTCCATCATGGCGGTGGCCTTTTGTGCGAGAATGCGCCCGGCGCCGATCAACGGCTGGGGATGGCGGTAGGCGTCGACCAAAGCGCTTGTGGCGCCCGGGTCAGCGAGCAATATGGCGAGGCCCGCCGCGCCGTCGCCGAGCGTGCCGACCAACCACAACCGATCGCCTTCCTGCCCGCCGGACCGGGGCGGCGTGCGCGGTCCGGCCCGGCCGATGGCGGTCAAGCCGAGGACGCGCGGTGCTCCTTGCGGCAAGGCGATGGTGTCACCGCCGATTAGTTTAAGTCCGAACTCGGCGAGCGCTTGTTCGAGGCCTTCGAGGAAGTGGGCTTCCCACTCGTTGTCGCCAGTGAGGGCCAGCGAAAGCAATGCCGCAACAGGCTCGGCGCCCTTGGCGGCGAGGTCGCTGGCGTTGACCGCGGCGAGCTTCCACCCGACTGATTCTGGCGGATCGGAGGCGAGGTAATGCACTCCCTCGGCGATGCTGTCGTGGGTGATCACCAGCCCGTCGAGCAAGGCGGCATCGTCGAGCAGGCCGCGCGCCGCGTCGCTGGTGGCGATCCGCCGCAACCGCGCGATCGCCTCGCGCTCGTTCATCCGACCTCAGCCACGCGCCGATTTGGCGATGGCGTCGAGCAGGCCGTTGACGAAGCCGGTCTCGCGCTTGTCGAAGAAAGCATGGGCGACATCGATATATTCGGAAATCACCGACGCTGCGGGGACATCAGGGCGCGCGATCAATTCGTAGGTGCCGGCGCGCAGGATGGCGCGCATCGGGCGGTCGAGGCGATTGAGGCTCCAGCCTTCCGCCAGCCGGTCGGTGATCAGCCCGTCAATCTCGTCGCGCCGGGCATCGGTGCCGCTGACGACATCGTCGAAAAAGTCCTGCTCGGCATCGGCGTAGGTCGCATCCTCGATTGTCGCGCCGAGCCGGTGCTGGTGGAATTCATGGAGCAATTTGGCCAGCGGGGTGGCTTCCATTTCCATCTGGTACAGCGCCTGGACCGCGGCGAGGCGGGCGGCGGAACGGGAGAGTGATCGGGCCATGTCCGCGCCTCTAGCCGCTCAGGCGGGCAGCAGGAAGGGGCGTAGCGCCGTAGCGACCTTGGCGGGGGCCTGCCACGGGGCGAAATGGCCGACTCCGGGAAGCGGGAAGACGGTGACGTCATCGCCGACTTCGCCGATGCCCTCGAGCTGGACGGGGAGCAAGGCGGCATCGTCAAGGCCCCAGATGACTCGGACCGGCACGCGGATCTTGGGCACATGATCGACCCAGTCGGGCATCGCCGCTTCCTCGCCCGGCTGGGGGACGAGGATCCGGCTAGCGCGATACCAGTTGAGCATCGCGGTCAGCGCGCCCGGCTGGCCCCAATCATCGATGTAGGCGGCGCGATCCTCCGGCGAAATGGACGCGAGATCGACGTGTTTCGAGAAACTCTTGTCGAAGAAGGTGTCGAGCCCCATTCGGGCAATGCCCTGCTCCATCCCGGGGGAGCGAAAAGCATTCATATATTGCGACGCCGCGCACTGCTCGGGATGGTCCATCAGGCTGCGCTGGAAGATCGCGGGGTGCGGCGAATTGATGATCGCCAGCCGCTCGATCCGAGGATTGCCGCCGATCGTGGCCGCCCACGCAATCGCCCCGCCCCAATCATGACCGACGAGGGCGAAGTGGTCGATGCCGAGCGCATCGGCGAGCGCGAACAAATCGGCGACGAGAATGTCGGTCGAATAATCGGCGACCTCCTGCGGCTTGTCGCTGCCTGCAAAGCCGCGGAGGTCGGGCATGATCAGGCGAAGCTCGTCGCCAAGCAAAGGCACGAGGTCGCGCCAGGTGCGGTGCGATTCGGGGAAGCCGTGGACGAATATCACCGGCGGCGCATTGGACGGCCCGGCGGTGGCGACGTTCATGGTGATGCCGGTCGACAGCGCGAGCTTGTGGTGCTCGATCATGGATAGCTAACCGTCTTGGGGACAGCGGGGATCGGGATCCATTCCTCCTCGTCGCCCGGCACGATTGGGAAGCGGCGGGCGGTCCAGTCGTCCTTCGCCTGGACGATCCGGTCGCGTGAGGAGGAGACGAAATTCCACCATACGTGGCGCGGGGTTGCAAAGGCTTCGCCGCCGAGCAGCAAGGCGCGCGCAGCACCGTCGGCCTTGAGGGTCAGCATTTCGCCGGGGGCGAGGACGTAGAGGCTGAACAGTTCGAGCGGGGTGCCGTCGAGGCTGGCCGCGCCTTCGGTCAGCATGATGGCGCGCTCATCAGCTTCGGCGTCGATCGGCATGTTGGCGCCGGGGGCGAGGATGATGTCGGCGTAAATCGTCGGGCTATGTTGGGTGACGGTCGAGGTCTTGCCCCACAGGCTGCCCATCAGCACTCGCGCGGTGACCCCGTCGCCTTCGATGATCGGCAATGCGTCGGGGCCGACATGCTCGAACGCCGGGGCGATTTCCTCCTTGTCGTCGGGCAAGGCGAGCCAGGCCTGCATGCCGTAAAAGGACGGGCCGTCGGCGCGTTCGGGGGCGGGGGAGCGTTCGGAATGAACGATCCCGCTGCCGGCCGTCATCAGATTGATCGCGCCAGGGCGGATCACCTGGTTCGAACCCAGGCTATCGCGATGCTGGATCGCGCCATCGAACAGATAGGTGACGGTGGCGAGGTTGATATGCGGGTGCGGGCGGACGTCCATGCCGTGGCCGGCGGGGAGCCGCGTCGGGCCGAACTGGTCGACGAAGATGAATGGACCGACCATCGTCCGCGCCCTGGCGGGGAGCGCACGGCGGACCTTGAAGTCGCCAAGCTCGTGGGTGACGGGGGTGATGGTTTCGAGCGCGACATTCATCGTATCATCCTCGCCAATTCGGCCGGAAAGCCGCATGCGCCAGCGATTTGAAAAGTCCCAAAAGTCGCGCTGTCTACGCGTGAGGCCCGGTTTTTCCCGACAGTTTGATTCATCGATTCCACCACGACCTTGAACCACGAAGACCCGCTGTAGGACAGGTGTTTTATGCCTTATTCGCCCGGCGCTGACGCCCGTATAGTGAGTGCATGAACCCGCTCGACCATCAGGTCGCCAAGCGCGGCATAGACTGCGCGCTGGCGCTGGACGCGGTTCATTCCGGCGAAGGCGGCGGCCTCGATGGTCAGCGCGAAATGGCTTTCGCCGCGGCCGTCATGCCCGGCGTGGCCGACATGGCGCCCGCTCTGGTCGTCGAGATCGAGCCGGGTCGGGGCCAAGGCTGCGACGAGCCGTTGCTTGATCTGGGTGGCGACGGGGCCGGACGCGGTGGCGATGCTGGTCATATGCTTTATATAGAGCGTGATGAGCAGCAAGGCGAGCAAATGGCACGGGCGGATCGAGGGCGCGGCGGCGCATTGCGCAATGCCGGGGTGCGACGAGGCCGGTGAATTTCGAGCGCCGCTGAGCCCGGGCGATTTCGACGGGCCGGGCGATTATCTGTACCTGTGCCTCGACCATGTCCGCGCCCACAATGCGCGTTACAATTATTTCGCCGGAATGAGCGCTGACCAGATCGAGGCGGCGCAATCGCCGATCGCGGGGTGGGAACGACAGACTCGGGCGTTCGCGACGGCTGGCGGCAATCCGGGACCGGCATGGAGCGATTTTGCCGATCCACTCGACGCGATCTCGGCGCGGTTTCGGCCGGGGATGGAGCGCGCGCGGCCCGACCGTTTCACCGCTGCCGAACGGAGCGCGCTGGGCGTGCTTGGGCTAAAGGACGATGCCGACCGCATGGCCTTGAGGCGGCGTTATTCGGAGCTGGTGCGGCGCTACCACCCCGACCGCAATGGCGGCGATCGGGGGTCTGAAGCCAGGCTTGGCAAGGTGATCGAGGCGTATCAGATGCTCAAGGGCAGCCGCGCCTTCGCCGCTTAGCGTGCCAAGGCGAATTCGACCTGGACCGCGACGATGCTGGAGTTGACGCCCGGATTGAACGGCGGCGGGGGCGCGGAGACGGGCATCGGCGGCGCGGCCATCTGTGCGTCCATCGTCCGCAGCATTGGCATCGGCTCGCCGCCCGACTGGCCGCCATCGCGGATGGCGAGGACCCGGGAAATCTTCATCCCCGCCGCCGCCGCATAAGCTTCGGCGCGAACGCGCGCGGCCTTGTAGGCGGCACCATAGGCTGACAGGCTGGCCTTCTCTGCATCGACCACGCGCAGGCTCGGGCCCGAGACGAGGTTGGCGCCGGCGTCGGTGGTCGCGGCCACGGCTTCGCCAACCTTGGCCATGTCGTGGAGGCGGATGACGAGGTTGTTGCTGGCGTTGAAGCGTCCGCGCTCCTTGCCGTAATCGACCCGGCCGAGCGACAAATTGCTGGTTTGCATGTCGTCGGGCTTGACCCCGAAACGGGCCAGCGCGGCGGCGACCTTGGCCATTTTGGCATTGTTGAGGCTGCTCGCCTCGGCAGCGCTCGCGCCCTGTGAATTGACCCCGACGGTGATGCTCGCCTCGTCGGGGCGGGTTTCCGATCGGCCGGTCGCGCTGACGGTCAGCAGGGTCTCGTCATGGTCGACCCCGCGCGGATCGGGCGCAGATGGCGTGCAAGCCGCGAGCAAGGCGGCGGCGGGGACGATGAACAAACGCATGAGGCTTCTCCTGGACAGCAAGACTCATGATACAAAGTTACATGACGACGTCAATCGCGATCGGGCGCGCCGAGCGGGAAGTAGGCGCGATACGGACGCGCTTCGTCGACTACGCGGGCGACGATCGGGTGGGCGAGAATGCGGGCGCGGTAAGCGGCGAGGCGGGGGCGTGCTTCACCGATGCGGTCAACCCAGTCGGCATAAAACAGGCTGGGCGCGGCGGCGCAATCGGCGAGGGTGAAGGCGTCGCCTGCGGCCCATTCGCTGTCAGGCAGGTTGGTTTCTAGCCAGTCGTATGCGGTGCGCAGCAGCTTGACGCCCTGATCGGCGCCGTACGCATCGCCTTGGCCTTCGGGGCGGAGCGCATGATTCACCGACGGCTGCGCGGCGTTCATCACATATTGGTCGAAAAAGCGGTCGAGGAAGCGCACGCGGCGGCCGTGCGCATCTTCCGGGATCCAACGATTGGGCCCGGGGTGGCAGGCCTGCAGATGCTCGACGATCGATGTGGTTTCGGCGATCACTTCCCCGTCGTCGACCAGCACCGGGAATTTGCCGATCGGCCAGAGTCGCTTGAGTTCGTCCATTACGCCGGGGAAGGCGGGGTCGATATTCTTGTACTCGAACGGCGAAGCGTCGGCGTAGAGCGGGATGAGGGCTTTCCAGCAATAGCTGCTGAACGGGTGGGCGTAGAGGGTCAGCATTACCACCGGCCCTCCGCGATGCGCTGCTGGCGGGCGATTTCGCGCTCGCTGGTGACCGGGATTGGCCCCTCGGCGGGGTAAGGCGGGAGGTCTCCGCCGGGCCGGTAGGTGGCAATGACGGTGCCCTTGGCGGTGACCCGATGGTCGGTCATTTCGAGGCGGTCGACCAATGTCCCTTCGCCGAACAATCTCTTGCCGCGGCCAAGCGTGACCGGGAAGGTCATCAGAGTCAGTTCGTCGATCAGCCCTGCGGCAAGCAAAGCGGGGTAGATGGTGGACGAGCCCTGAATGATGATCTTTTTGCCCTCGCCTGCCTTGAGCGCGGCGACGTCCTCGACCCCGGCGAGGCGATGGCTGTTCTGCCATTCAAGCGGTTGCGAGCCGCGCGTCAGGACATATTTGTTGGCGCGGTCGAAGGCTTCGCCCATCGGCGCATTGTCGCCCTCGGCATAGGGCCAGTAGGCTGCGAAAATGTCATAGGTGCGCCGTCCGAGCAGCAGATCATAGTCGCCGGAAAACAGCGATCCGATCGTTTCCTCAATCCCTTCGTCCCAAATCTTGAACATCCAGCCGCCCTGGTCGAAGCCCCCCGTCGGGTCTTCGGTCGGGCCGCCGGGTCCCTGCATGACCCCGTCGAGCGAGACGAACGCGGCGCCGATGATCTTACGCATTGGCGGGCTCGGCAATTGCGGCTTCGATCGCGGCGACGTCGATCTTTTGCATCGTCATCATCGCGTTGAACACGCGGCTGGCAACGGCCGGGTCCGGGTCGCTGTTGCCCTCCAACAGGACACGGGGCGTGATCTGCCACGAAAAACCCCAGCGATCGGTGCACCAACCGCAATCGCTCGGCGCGCCGCCGTTGTCGGTGATCGCCTTCCAGTAACGGTCGGTTTCGGCCTGGTCTTCGGTCACGACCATGAAGCTGACCGCCATGTTGGGGGTAAAATTGGGGCCGCCGTTAAGCCCGACGAATGCGCGGCCGAGCACAGTAAACTCGACGGTCAGTTCATCGCCTTGCTGACCGCCCGGATAATCGCCGGGGGCAATCATCGGCGAACCAACCTTACTGTCGGGAAAGGTGGCGGCATAGAATTCCGCGGCCTTGCGCGCTTCGCCTTTGTCGAACCACAGGCAGGTGATCAATTTGTCGTTGGTCATCGATATTGTCCTTTAACTTGCGCGCGGGCCGACTAGGCCGAACGCGGCGCCTTGCGCGTCCATCCCGTTCAACGAATATTCGCCGCCAGGAATTTCCATCGGGCCGTGTTGGATGGTGCCGCCGCCATCGGTGACGGCCTTGGCCGCGCGGTCGATGTCGTCGACGCCGATGTAGTAAGTCCACGCGCTCATCGGGACTTGTGGCATCTTGGGCATCATTGCGCCGATGGTGACCCTGCCATGCTGGAGGAAGCGGTATTTGCCCAGCAGTCCCATATCCATCTCACCCTCCTGATCCCAGCCGAAGTGGCGGCGAAAAAAGACGATCATCCCCTCGGGGTCAGTAGTGCCGAGTTCGTTCCAGCGGACGTGCTGTGGTTGGTCGACCGAAAAGACGTCGCTGGTGGCGTCGACATTGTCTGCGGGCGGGGTCGGCCTCATCAGGTAGAAGGGCACCCCGACGGGGTCGGTGACCATCGCAAATCGACCGATGCCGGGGGCGTCGTGAGGCGGCATCAGCACCTTGCCGCCGTCGGCCGCGATCGCCGCGACCCGCGCGTCGACGTCCTCGGCATAGAGATAGCCGAGCCACATCGGGCGTGCGCCATGATCCTGCATTGCATGGTCGAGCTTGAGCACGCCGCCCGAATTGCCGCCGTCGCTGCGGGTGATCATGCGATAATCGACCGCGCCGCCGGGGGCCGAGGACTGCGACGCGATGGTCCAGCCGACCACCGCGTCGTAAAACGCCTTTGATGCGTCGGGGTCGGGGGTCATCAGTTCGTACCAGATGAAGCTGCCTTCGGGATTAGGCATGCGTCGTCTGCGCGTTGGCAAGCTCGATCGAGTTCACGAACGGCTTGAACCCGCCCCAGAACATGCGCTTGCCGTCGAACGGCATGGCTTGCGCGTCCGGCTGCATTTCGGGGTCGGCCATGATTGCCTCCCAGCCCTTGTCGCGGGTCGCCTTGTCGGGCCAGATGACGATCGAGAAGATGACATTTTCGCCCTCCTCGGCCTGCACCGCTTTGAAAAAATCGGTTGTGTGGCCGTGCTCGAGCCCGTCGCCGAGCGCTTCGAGCGATCCCAATGCGCCCAGCGCCTTGGCCTTGCGGGCGAAGATTTCGGCCATCGGGGTGTAGTCGGCGAGTTTGTCGTCACTGATCGGTAGAATGAATCCGTCGATGTAGGTCATGCTATCACTCCTTCGGGTTGCAATGCCGGCGGGGTCGGGCCGGCGTCCTTGAATGTTGCCAGATGGTCGGCCATCGCCTTGATGTACGCGGGTCGTGTCTCGCCGCGCTCAAGATAGGCATCGAGCCGGGGGTAGGCGGCCAGCGTATGCGTGCCGCGCAGGCCGATCAGCACCGCGACCATCATCAGGTCGCCGACGGTGAAATCGTCGCCGTCGAGCCAGGGTTTGTCGCCGAGCGCAGCATCGAGATCGGCCAGGCGCGAAGCAAGATCGGCGATGACTTTGGGTTTTCGGCTCGCCGACCACGGCTGGTCGGCCTCGAACAAATTGTTGATCACCACCGCCATCGCGAACGGCTCGACCGAGTTGAGCGCGGCGATCAGCCACTGGATCGCCCGCGACCGCGCCGCCGGATCGGCCGGAACGAGCTTGCCCGCTCGCTCGGCGATGCGCAGCACGATTGCACCCGATTCGAACAGCTCGACCTCGTTATCGCGGTAGATCGGAACCTGGCCGAATGGCTGGAAACGGCGATAATCGGGCGACTTGGAGTCAGCGACGAATGTCACATCATAGACCTGGCCGACTTCCTCAAATGCCCAACGCGGGCGAAGGTCGCGGACGAAGCCGCGGGCGAATTCGGGCACCCAGCCGAAGGTGGTGATCGTGGGGTTCATGGCGTGGTCCTCTTTCGAACGGCTTCAACGGCAGATTCGACTTACTAAGCGACCTGCAACGACTCGATTCGGCTTGACTTTTACCAGCGTGATCCTAATTAGCAACCATGCAGTTAGATAATCTAACCAATCAGCGATCAAGCGAGACCAAAAGGCGCTATGACGATGCCTGCGGGACCGCCCACGGGCTGGAGCTGATTGGCGAACGATGGGCGTTGCTGGTGCTGCGTGAATTGCTGCTCGGGCCGCGGCGATTTTCGCAATTGCGGGCCGACCTGCCGGGGTTGAGCGCCAATGTGCTGACCCAACGGCTGGCCGAGCTTGAGGAGCGCGGGCTGGTGCGGAGGAGGATGTTGCCACCGCCGGCAAGCGCGCAAGTCTATGAGGCCACGCAATGGGGGCTGGAGGCCGAGCCAGTGATTCAGGCGCTCGGGCGGTGGGCGGCGCGATCGCCGCTGCACGATACGACGCTTCCGCTGAGCGGCGTGTCGATCCTGCTGTCGTTTCGGACGATGATCGATGAGAAGCGCGCGCGGAAAGTCGACGCGAAGATCGGCTTCGTGTTCGGCAAGGATCGCTACGTCGCCCGCGTCCGCAAGGGGCGAATCAAGGTCGCCCAAGGGCCGGTCGAGGATTGCGACGCGATCATCTCCGCCCCGCCGACCGCGCTTGCTGCCGTAGTTTATGGCGGGGCGCCGCTGGATTTGCTCGGGATCAGCGGCGACCGTGCGGTGGCCGAGAAATTCCTCACCCTATTCGTGTTGCCGCCCAGGGTCGGGAGTTGAGGCGGTCGGGCGAAGTGCTTAAGGCGGTGCCATGACCGACATTCCCAACGTGACGCTCGACAGCCGCGAAGATACGATCCTCGCCACACCCGACAAGATGGTGAAGGCACGCGACGCGTTCGGGATCGACACCGACATGGAAGTGCCCGCGTTCAGCGAGGCCGACGAGCGAGTTCCCGATCTCGATCCGGCCTATGTGTTCGACCCTGATACCACGCTGGCGATCTGCGCCGGCTTCGCGCGCAATCGACGGGTGATGATCCAGGGCTATCACGGCACCGGCAAGTCGACCCATATCGAGCAGGTCGCGGCGCGGTTGAACTGGCCATGCATCCGCATCAACCTGGATGCCCACATCAGCCGCATCGACTTGATCGGGCGCGACGCGATCGTCCTCCAGGACGGGCAGCAGGTGACCGAATTCCGCGAAGGCCTGTTGCCGTGGGCGTTGCAGCATCCGGTGGCCCTAGTGTTCGACGAATATGACGCCGGGCGGCCCGACGTGATGTTCGTCATTCAGCGGGTGCTCGAGACCGAGGGCAAGTTGACCCTGCTCGACCAGAATCGCGTGATCCGACCCAATCCGTGGTTCCGGCTGTTCGCGACCACCAATACGGTCGGGTTGGGCGATACAACCGGGCTGTATCACGGCACGCAGGCGATCAACCAGGGCCAGATGGACCGCTGGAACATCGTCGCGACGTTGAATTACCTGCCCGCCGCGACCGAAGCGCAGATTGTCCTCGCCAAGTCGGGCGAATATGACAATGTCGGCGGCAAGGCGCAGGTCGACCAGATGGTCAAAGTCGCCGACCTGTCGCGGCAGGGCTTCATCAATGGCGACATCTCGACCGTGATGAGCCCGCGCACGGTGATCAGCTGGGCGCAGAATGCGCTGATCTTCGGCGACGTCGGTTACGCCTTCCGCGTGTCGTTCCTCAACAAATGCGACGAGAGCGAGCGGCCGATCATCGCCGAATATTATCAGCGCGTGTTCGGGATCGACCTGCCCGAGAGCCTGGCCAAGCGGGCCTAAGCCTGCCGGCGGCCGAAGCCGCGGGTTGCGCCGGTCGGGCCTGACGATGGCTGGACGGGGGGTTGAGCATTTTCCTGCTCTTTCTGCAGCTCGCGGAGCCGCTCGGCGATCCGCTCGTCGAACGATAGGTGCGAATCGCCCTCGTTGATCCGCGACATTCGCGCGCGGCGGTTGGCTCCACTGCCCTGGATGAAAGCCCAGAAGCGCAGGAAATTCATCGCTGCGCCAAGCAGCACCATCAGCCCTACGATCAATAACGGATTGCTGGTCATCGTTACTTCCCCATTTGCAAGGCGCAACGTAGCGCCGAGATGCTTAGCAAAATGTTTAAGACCGGCTTGGCGTTGACCTAGGCCGGGCGCGGCGGCAGATCGAACGGACATCATGGTTGCATCCACCCTCGACCGTTTTCGCAGCGCCCTCGCCAGCGCATCGCGCGCGATTGCCCGCGATCCGGAAGCCGACGTGCAATTTGCTAGCGACAGTGGCGGCGCGCCGGGCAAGGTCGCGCGGGTGGTGTCGCCGGGGCCGGGGCTCGAGCCGCGTCTGGTGGCCGAGGCGCGAGGCGCGGCGGATTCGGCGGCACTCAGGCTGCGGTTTCACGATTTGTCGCTCAACCAGTCGGTCGCGCCGGTAGATTCGACAGCGCGCGCGGTGTTCGATGCGTTGGAGACGGCGCGGGTCGAGGCATTGGGATCGCGAACGATGGCCGGGGTGCGCTTCAATCTGGAGCAGCATGTCGAGGCCCGAATCCGCTCGGACGCGATCGGACGGGCACGAACTGCAGAGGAGGTGCCGCTTGCAACCGCAGTCGGGCTGATTGCGCGGCAACGGCTGACCGGCGCAGCGCCGCCGAGCGCGGCGGAGCCGGGGCTGAAATTGGTCGCCGACTGGATCGAGGAGAAAGCCGGCAAGGAACTCGACGCGCTGGCGCTGACGATCGACGACCAGCGCGCGTTTGCCGAGATGGCACGGCGGCTGCTTGAGGATCTAGAGCTTGATTCGGAGGCCGAGCCGTTGGCGCAGGAGCCCGAGGATGCGGGCGATGAAGATCAGGGCGAGGATGACGGCCCCGACGATGGCGACGACCAGGAAATCGACGGCGGCGCCGAGGGCGGTGAGATGGAGATGCGCTCCGAACAAGCCGACCGCGACGATCAGGCCGACGATCAGGCCGACCAGGATCTGGAGGGCGAGGACAGCGACCAGTCGGTCGGCGACGACGACGGCGAGCAGGCGCGGGCGGGCCCGGCCCGGCGCAACTGGCTGGATGAGCCGACCAGTGATTATGCGCCATTCACGACTCGGTTCGACGAAGTGCTTCCGGCCGCTGAGCTTTGCGATGAGGAGGAATTGCTTCGCTTGCGCGCTTACCTCGACCAGCAGATGGCGAGCCTTTCCGGTGTGGTGACGCGGCTCGCCAATCGGTTGCAGCGGCGGCTGATGGCGCAGCAAGCGCGCAGCTGGGATTTCGACCAGGAAGAAGGCTTGCTCGATGCGGCGCGGCTGGCGCGGGTGATCGTCTCGCCCAGCCACAGCCTGTCGTACAAGAATGAGCGTGAGACCGAATTTCGCGACACGGTGGTGACGCTGCTGATCGACAATAGCGGATCGATGCGCGGGCGGCCGATCTCGATCGCGGCGATGTGCGCGGATATTTTGGCGCGGACGCTCGAACGGTGCGGGGTGACGACCGAGATCCTCGGCTTCACGACGCGGGCGTGGAAGGGTGGACAGAGCCGCGAGGCGTGGCTGACCGAGGGGCGGCCATCTACACCAGGGCGGCTCAACGACCTTCGCCACATCATCTACAAGCGGGCCGACGAGCCCTATCGCCATGCGCGCAAGGGCCTCGGGCTGATGATGCGCGAAGGGTTGCTGAAGGAGAATATCGACGGTGAGGCATTGCTTTGGGCGCATCGGCGACTGCTCGCCCGGCCCGAAGAACGGCGCATCCTGATGGTCATCAGCGATGGCGCACCGGTCGACGATTCGACCGCATCGGCCAATGGCGGAAGTTATCTCGAACGGCATTTGCGACAGGTAATCGGGTGGATCGAGGGCAAGTCGAACGTCGAGCTTTCGGCGATCGGGATCGGTCACGACGTGACGCGTTATTATAGCCGCGCGGTGACGATTATGGACGCCGAGCAATTAGGCGGCGCGCTGATCGAGCAGCTCGCTGGCCTGTTCGAACGGCGATGATGATGGCGCGGAATAAAATTGGGCCCGGAGCAATTACTCGCTCCGGGCCCCCCTCGTTACGCGACGCGAGGGTACTGATTGGCGCAAGGCCAACATCGGCGACGGGGAAAAGGGGGATAAACCCCGCCAATGCAATGACTTATGCAGCAGTCGCGGCGTCGGCAGGCTGAACGACGCTTGCAGCATACATTCATCAAATCGCGTGTTTTCAACGGGTTGATCGTGGCCTTGGCGGTGGTCGGCGCGCACCGTTTGTTCAGCGGCCTGCCCGACCGCGCTCCAGCGGCTGACCGCCACGCAATCGTCCGGTTCGAACCCGTTCGCTTCACTCCAAAGAGATTCGCGCCATTGCGGATTGCAGGCGCCTGGCGGGTGACGTCGACCGAGCCGCGCCTGGGCGGGGTGTCGGCGCTCGCGGTGGATGACACAGGATTGCTGGCACTGACCGATTCGGGCGTCCTGATTCGCTTGCCCAAGCCAGAGGCGCCGACGGGGGTCGCCCAATTTCGTGATTTGCCAGCGGGGCCGGGGAGGGGTTTCTTCAAGGCCGGGCGCGACAGTGAGGCACTGGCTCGCGATGCGGCGGGGCGAGGCTGGTGGGTCCTGTTCGAAAATGCCCACTCGGCGTGGCTGTTCGACCGCGACTTTGATCGAGTGAGTCGGACGATCGACCTCGGGTCGCTCGGCTGGCGCGCCAACATGGGCGCAGAAGGTGCGGTTTCGGGCGCGCGCGGGCTGATGCTGTTTCCCGAAAGCGGCGAAGAAGTTGTCGAGCTTGGGGTGAAGCCACGGCTCACCAGATCGGCGCTGCTCAATCGCTATGGCCGACTTTCCGATGCCGCTATGCTTCCAACGGGACAGATCGTCGTCATCGCCAGAAGCTATGGCCCGGCGGGGTTCTCGTCGCGCCTGCTGCTGTTCGACGGCGAGGCGCTGCGACCGCTGGCGCGACTCGCGGTGGGGCGACTCGACAATGCCGAGGCGATTGCCGCCGAGCCACTGGACGGCGGGGGGGTAAGATTATGGGTGATGACCGACAATGATTACCGTCGGCGGGTACCGACCTTGCTCATCGCGCTCGACTGGCGAGGCACGACACCCCGCTAATAAGGTCAGGCGGCGGCGGCTTGCGCCTTCTTCGAAATCTCGCGCTTGAGCCGGCGGACGCGGAGGCTCAATTTGTCGTCGTTGGTCTTGGCCAGCCAATTATCGAGACCGCCGACATGCTCGACCGAGCGAAGACCGTGGGTCGAAACCCTGAGCTTGACGCTGCGCTCGAGCGAATCGGACAGCAAGGTCACGTTCTGCAAGTTCGGCAGGAACGTTTTCT
Source organism: Sphingomicrobium sp. (assembly GCA_046590765.1). Taxonomy (GTDB): domain Bacteria; phylum Pseudomonadota; class Alphaproteobacteria; order Sphingomonadales; family Sphingomonadaceae; genus Sphingomicrobium. Next base: position 14,416 of record JBKJUB010000012.1, read on the forward strand.
TGGTCTTGTTATTGGCGTGGGAAACATTGTTCCCCACCAGCCGGCCCTTGCCGGTCAGCTCGCAAACGCGCGACATAATCTCTATCCTGAGTTGAACGAACGCAATTGCGTCCGGAAAGCGTGGCCCGATACCCTTGCACTCGGCCTTCGTCAACCGCTAGGCCGTGTCGATCAAGCCTGGAGGGCATCAGAATGCGCAAGATTTTCCTTATCCTCATCATTGCAGTGGTCGCGATCATCGCTGCGATCCAGCTTAACCTGCTCAACTTCACGCAGGCCACGCCGGCCCAGGTGCCGGGCGTGCAGGTAAATTCGAACGGAATTACGGCGACCGGCGGGCAGGCGCCGACGTTCGAAGTCCAGACCGGCACCGTTGCGGTCGGGACTCGAAGCGCCAATGTCGCGGTTCCGGTGCCGACGATCGAGGTGCGCAACCCGGGCGTCAACCAGACCGCGCCAGCGCCAGCGCCGGCGCCAGCCCAGTAAAGCCTTGAGCGGCTTTCCGCTGCCCGAGCCGATGCGGCGCGCGCTTGAGCTTGCTGCGGAAGCGGCGGTGGCGGGCGAAGTACCGGTTGGAGCGGCGGTTACCTTGAACGGGCGAATCGTCTCCGCAGCGGGCAATGCGATGCGGGGGTCGAACGACCCTACGGCGCATGCCGAGATGGTCGCGATTCGCGGCGCGGCCGAGGCGCTTGGGACGAGCCGCCTCGATGGTTGTGCGCTGTGGGTGACGTTGGAGCCGTGCGCGATGTGCGCGGCGGCGATCGGGCTGGCGCGAATCGCGACGCTGACGTTCGCGGCGGAGGATCCCAAGGGCGGCGCGGTGCTTCACGGGCCGCGGATCTTCAGTCAGCCGACCTGCCACCACCGGCCCGAGGTGTTTTCGGGGATCGGCGAGGCCGAGGCGGCGGCGCAGCTCAAGGCGTTCTTTGCTGAGCGGCGGACATGACGGGCGCTTGTCGTTGGCAGCTCGGAGCGGCTAGGGCCGCGGCAACGCAATGAGCCAACCCATTCTCCCCTTTCCGTGGATCCAGCTGGTCCTGATCCTGGTCCTGATCGCGATCAACGGCGTGCTGTCGATGAGCGAGCTGGCAATCGTCTCCGCGCGCGAGGCGCGGTTGAAGGCGATGGCCAAGTCGGGCAGCAACGGCGCTAAATGCGCGTTGCAGCTGGCGTCCGATCCGGGGCGTTTCCTGTCGACCGTCCAGACCGGGATCACCTTGATCGGGATCCTCGCGGGGGCCTTTTCGGGCGCGGCGCTGGGTAGCCCGGTTGGCCAGCGACTCGCATTGCTTGGGATCAAGCCCGAAACCGCCGAGACCCTCGGCTTCGGAATCGTGATCGTCATCACGACCTTTGCAAGCCTGGTGATTGGTGAGCTGGTTCCCAAGCAATTCGCGCTTCGTTCGCCCGAGCCGATCGCGGCGGCGATGGCCCGGCCGATGCTGTGGCTGTCCAAGGCAACCGCACCGTTCGTTTGGCTGCTCGACCGAACCAGCGCTGCCATCTTCAAGATGCTCGGACTGAAGCGCGAAACACCCAATGTGGTTACGGCCGAGGAACTGCACCTGGTGGTCGCTGAAGCGCATATTTCAGGCGTGATCGAGGAAAGCGAACGTGCGATCATTTCGGGCATCGTCCGGCTGGCCGACCGCCCGGTGCGCGAAGTGATGACCCCGCGCACCGAGATCGACTGGATCGACATCGGCTGCGGGCGCGACAGCCTTCATGCCGTGCTTGCAGCGACCCCGCACAGCCGCCTGCCGGTGGCGCGCGGATCAGTCGACGACATCATTGGCGTGGTGTCGGCGCGCGACCTGTTGATGGATGCGCTGGCGGGCAACGACCTCGACCTCAAGCGGCTGGTCAAGACCGCGCCGGTGGTGCCTGACCTGATGGACGCGATGGACGCGTTAGCAGTGCTTCGTTCGGCCGAGGTGCCGCTGGCGCTGGTGCATGATGAATATGGCCATCTCGACGGGATCGTGACCCCGGGGTCAATCATCGCCGCGCTGGCCGGGGCATTTGCAAGCGACCTCGAATTTGACGAAGATCCACCATTCATCGAGCGCGAGGACGGCAGCTGGCTAATCTCGGGCTCGGCCAGCGCCGACGTTCTGACCGACCGGTTGGGCATGTCGATTCCCGATGATCGCGACTTTTCGACCGTCGCCGGATTTGCACTGTCGGTGCTCAAACACATTCCCGAAACCGGCGAGCGATTCGCCCACGACCACTGGTCGTTCGAGGTGGTCGATATGGACGGGCGCAAGATCGACAAGTTGCTGGCGACCCGCCCGCGCCGCAAGCGCCGCGAAGAGGCGGTGGAAAACAGCAATTAGTTTGTTGGGCCCAAGCGCTCGATGCCTAGTGTGGCCCGCTTGCAACGTTGCCCCTTGAAAATGCTCTAGGCCGTTCCAGCAGCGCAACTTTGCGGTATAGGAAGCTCTGGATCCGCATCAATAGGATGCAAAAAAGGGGAGTCCCGCATGCGTAATTACCTGCTTGCCGCCGTGGCAGCCGCTGCGCTGACATCGCCGGCCATGGCCCGCGATAAGTCGACGTACGTTGGAGTCGAAGGCGGCGTCATGCTCGTCGAAGATACCAACCTCGACTTCAGCACTCTTGGTACTTCGGAAATCCGCGATGCGGTGACGATCGACCACAATATTGGTTTCGATGTCGACCTCATCGCCGGCTATGACTTCGGTCTGGTCCGCGCCGAGGCCGAATTCGGTTACAAGCGTGCGTCGGTCGATGAAGTCCAGATCGATAGCCGTTTGGTGTTCACCAACAACCCGACCCGTCCTTATGACGCCAACGGCCACGTCAGCGTGCTGTCGATGATGGGCAACATCCTGTTCGACTTCGGCGACGAAGATGGCTGGAGCGGCTTTATCGGCGCCGGTGTCGGTTATGCTCGCGTCAAGTATGACGTCAACATTCCGTCGCTTACGCAGCGCCAGGGATTTGATGGTGTCAGCGATAGCGATGGTTCGGTTGCGTGGCAGGTTCTTGCCGGCATCCGCAAGTCGATCACGCCGAACATCGACCTCGGCCTGAAGTATCGTTTCTTCAACGTCAGCAAGCTGCATTTTAGCACCGACGGCGACGACCAGTATAGCGGTCGCTTCCGGTCGCACAGCTTGCTGCTGAGCCTGGTGTACAACTTCTACACCCCGGCGCCGCCGCCGCCACCACCGCCGCCACCCCCGCCGCCTCCGCCGCCGCCGGCGACGCAGACGTGCCCGGACGGTTCGGTGATCCTGGCGACCGACGCGTGCCCGCCGCCGCCGCCGCCGCCGCCGCCTCCGCCCGAGCCGGAGCGTGGCTAGGGGACTTTCCCGCAAAGTGAACTTTGCGGGAGCCCCCAAGCGCGAAGGCTAAAGGAGGACCGGCCTGACCGGTCTGACGGAAGCAAATCAATCAGGCCCGCTGGAGCGATCCAGCGGGCCTTTTTGTCGTCCGCGTCATCCTGCCAAGGCGAACCGGCCAACCCTGTGGCCGATAATTTGATCGGTAGTTAATCAAGACTTAGTGGAACCGTTGGCTTCATCAGGCATTTCATTTTCAACTTAGACACTCTGATGAAAGCGAATGTTATGAGGAAGCTGGCGCTTGCGCTTGCGGTCACGGGATCGCTTGCACTGTCGACCATCACCGCGCCGGCCTTTGCGTGGGTCGAAACGCCAGAGGCCACTGCCCAGGCAACCGATGCTGCTGCCAATGCCCGCGACGACATGGTCGCTACCTTTGGCGTCGATCAACTCAAGCCAGGCCAATATTTGTGGGACGATGAGGCCGGCAATGGTGACCCGCGCGTGGTGGTCAGCCTGACCGCCCAGATGGCCTATCTGTATCGCGGCGATCGGCTGGCCGCAGTGACAACCATCTCGAGCGGCAAACCAGGCAAGGATACGCCGACCGGTTACTTCCCGATCCTCGACAAAAAAGTGCTTCACCGCTCGGTAAAATATGACAATGCACCGATGCCGCATATGCAGCGCCTCGACAATTACGGGATCGCGCTCCACGCCGGCATGCTTCCCGGCCGCCCGGCGTCCCATGGCTGCGTCCGCCTCCCGGCCAAGTTTGCAGCCAAATTATTCTCCGTGACCAAGGTCGGAACCCCGGTCCTGATCGGCTCTTAAAGCTTGCCGAACCGTTGCTCGAAGCCGTCGATGTCGCCGCGCGCGAGATAGTCGGCCTGGGCAACGACATCGTCGCGCGACAGTCGACCGCGAAATGCGCCAAGTTCCTCATCGAGGTCGCTGACCTGCGCCGGGCTGAGCTTGGCAATCTGGTCGAAGCGGGTAATGCCGTGGTTGTTGAGGAGAACTGCAAGTTTGGGCCCGATCCCCTTGAGTTTGACCAAATCATCGGGCGGCCCCGATGCTGGTGCGAGCGCCCCATGATGGCGCGCGGAAAGTATTGAGTCGGTCACCCCTGCCGCCGTCGCCGCAAGTCCCTTGGCGGGAGCCTTGGTGGCCGCCATGTGCGGGCGGATCGGTGCGCTGTCGGTGAGCGTCACGCGCTGACGCGGGCGCAGCAGGAAATAGAGCAGGACGAGCGCCAGCAACGCGCCGACCAAGGCTAGTGGCCAATTCTCGACCAACATGTTCATCGATCCCCCTTTCTCCGTCCAGCCATCGATCGCTGGCGCTTCGGTCGGAAGGCCAGCACGCCGCTGATAATCCCGATCAGCAGCGCAATCACCATCGCCGGCCAGTAAGTGTCGATCAACATCATCATGCCAGCAACGCCTGTTTCGAGCGGCGGCGCAGCGCGGCGATATACGCCAGCACCGCGCCGGCGGCAAAGCTGGCGAGGGACAGGAGCATGGCCTCGATGAGCAACGGCAGTTGGCGGGGGCGATCGCCGCTGCCTGTCCAATCCGCAGCGGCGACACCGGGAAGCGTCTCGGTCAGCCGCCTGATCTCGCCGCGCTGGAAAGCATCGGCCGGGCCATCGAGGATGATCCGGCGGGTGAGCGGGTCGTGCTGGATGCGCGCGCCGACTGCCTGCATTTCGTAATGGTCGAGCATGAAGCGGACTTCATGATCGAGCGCCTTGCCGAGTCGCGCGCCGGCGCCGCCGGGGCCATGCCATAAAGCGGTCGCGGCAAGGCTCGCGGCCAGGCCGATTGCGAGCGCTGCACTTGGCTTCATCCTTGTCTCTCCAATTCGCGCCAGCCGATGTCGCGACGATGGAAACCGTCGGCAAAGTCGATCGCATCGACCGCGCGATAGGCGCGGGTGGCAGCCTGGTGCAAATCCTCGCCGAGCGCGGTGACCGCGAGGACCCGGCCGCCGCTGGCGACGAGTTGCTCTCGGTCGAGCGAGGTGCCGGCGTGGAAGACGGTCACCCCGTCGATCGCAGCGGCGTCGTCGAGGTTATTGATCGCGCCACCCTTGCGCGGGGTGGAGGGGTAGCCGGCGGCGGCGAGGATCACCGCCATACTGTGCTGCGGCGACAGCGATGGCGCGGCGAAGTCGGCGCCGGTCGCGACTGCGTGGAGCAAGCCAGCGAAGTCGCCGAGGATGCGCGGCATGATTGCCTCGCATTCGGGATCGCCGAAGCGGACGTTATATTCGATCAGGCTGGGGCCGTCGCGGGTGAGCATCAGCCCGGCGAATAATATCCCCGAGAAAGGGGTGCCGGCCTCCACCATCGCGCGGGCGGTCGGTTCGACGATCTCGCGCATCGCTTGCGCTTCGAGTTCGGGGGTGAGGACGGGGGCGGGGGAATAAGCGCCCATCCCGCCGGTGTTGGGGCCGGTATCGCCCTCGCCGACGCGCTTGTGATCCTGCGCGCTGGCGAGGACGACGCAGCGCGCGCCGTCGACCAGGGCGAACAGGCTGGCTTCCTCGCCCTCGAGGAATGCCTCGATCACCATCGGCCCGTCACCCGCCGCGCGAATCGCGGCCTCGGCCTCGGCGTGGTCACAAGCAACGGTGACGCCCTTGCCAGCGGCGAGGCCGTCGGCCTTGATCACCACCGGAATGGAGAATTGGTCGAGCGCGGCGAGGGCGGCGGCTGCGGTTTCGACGCGGACGTAAGCGGCGGTGGGGATATTATGCGCCGCACACAAGTCCTTGGTGAAGCCTTTCGATCCTTCGAGCATGGCGGCGGCGGCCGAGGGGCCGAAGGTCGCGATTCCCGCAGCTCGGGCGGCGTCGGCAACCCCGGCGACGAGCGGTGCCTCGGGGCCGACGACGATCAGGTCGATGGCGTGCGCCTTGGCCAGCGCGACCACGGCGGCGGGATCGCACGGGTCGATCGGGTGGCATTCGGCCCAGCGGCCGATACCCGGATTGCCCGGCGCGGCGATGAGGCTGGTGCAGCTTGGCGATTGCCTAAGTCGCCATGCCAGCGCATCTTCGCGGCCCCCCGATCCGAGCAGCAGGATATTCATGAGCGTTTCTGACCCCGGCCCGAATGATGACGATGCATCCGGCCTGTTAGCCAAGGATGCGAGCGGCGACAATTCGCCGCCGTTCTCGGTCACGGAAATTTCGGGCGCGTTGAAGCGCACGGTCGAGGATGCGTTCGGCCACGTCCGCGTGCGCGGCGAGATTTCGGGGTGGAAGCGCCACGGATCGGGCCATTGTTACTTCACCCTGAAGGACGAGGGCGCGTGCATCGACGCGGTGCTGTGGCGGGGCCAGGCGGCGCGGCTGCAATTCGCGCCCGAGGATGGCGCCGAAGTCATCGCCTCGGGCAAGCTCACCACTTATCCCGGGCGGTCGAAATATCAGTTGGTGGTCGACCGGCTCGAGCTGGCGGGAGAGGGCGCGCTAATGGCGCTGCTCGACAAACGTCGGCGAGCGCTCGCCGCAGAGGGGCTGTTCGACGAGGCGAACAAGCGCAAGCTGCCGTTCCTGCCCCGGACCATCGGCATCGTCACCTCGCCGACCGGGGCGGTGATCCGCGACATCTTGCATCGCCTCGCCGACCGCTGCCCGACGCATGTCTTGCTGTGGCCGGTGCCGGTGCAGGGCGAAGCGGCGGCGCAGGCGGTGGCAGCGGCGATTCGCGGCTTCGGCGCGATGGCGGCTCCGCCTGACCTGATCATCGTCGCGCGCGGCGGGGGTTCGATCGAGGACCTGTGGGCGTTCAATGAGGAGATCGTGGTCCGCGCCGCAGCCGAATCGCCGATACCGCTGATCAGCGCGGTCGGGCATGAGACCGATACGACGTTGATCGACTTCGCCGCCGACCGCCGCGCCCCGACCCCGACCGCCGCAGCGGAGATGGCGGTGCCGGTGCGCGCTGAGCTGGTGGCGATGCTGACCGATCGCGGCGCGCGGATGGGAACGAGCCTGGCGTTGCAGGCGGCGCGCGCGGGCGAGCGGCTCGAGGCGACGGCGCACCGCTGGCCCAACGCGGGACAATTGTTCGACCCGACGGCGAATCGGCTGGGGGAGATTGCCGCCCGGCTGCCACGCGCGCTGGCCGCCCGCGCCGCGCATGCCCGCGCCGATTATGGCGCCGTCGCGCCGCGGCTGCGCCCGCAACTGGTCGCCCAACGAATCGCCTTTTCGTCTGACAAACTCGAATCGCTCGGGCGGTTGCTCAGCGCGGCGCATCCCGAGCGGCCGTTGCAGCGCGGCTTCGCCAGGATCACCGATCGCCACGGCAAGACGCTGCTTCACGCGGGCGACGCGCGCGAGGCGGGGGCGCTGTCGCTCCGCTTCGCCGACGGATCGGTCGATGCCACGGTCGATGGCGCAAGCCTTGAGCATGGCCCGCCAAGATCGTATCGCCCGGCCAAGCCACGGCCCGCCGGATCACCGCCGCAGTCGGGCCAAACACAATCGGGCCAAACACAACCGGGCCAAACACAACCGGGACTCTTCGACGAATGAAGGAAGGCACGACATGCTGATGGGGCGCGGACGCGAGGCGCGGGTTCACTATCTGGCGGGGACCTTCCGCTTGCTCGCTGCGGGTGACTTCGTGCGCTGCGCCGAGACCCAGGTGGCGATCCCGCTCGACGAGCTTCGCTATTGGAGCGTCGATCGGCAGGAAGCCTATGTCGATGCCGCCGCCAGCCTCGCCGCCGAACGCCGCGCCACGCAACGCCCCTAAAGTCGCGGCAACCGGCTGTATTTCCACTGTGGCAGCGCTGTCACAGTGCGTTAACAAAAGCGGCATGACCCCGCTTCGGCGCTGGACAGCAGGGCACCAATTGAAGCTAAACAGAATTCACGTGGGGGTGGATTGCGCCCGCGAACCAGAGGCGTCGCCGAAAATGGCGCCCCGATTCGGGAGATTAAAATGAGGAAATCCAACTTGCGTGCGACTGCCGGACGGCAGGCTCTCGCGCTTCTTGGCGCCGGCGTATTTGCCGCCGCTCCGGCAGCGGCCCAGACCGCGCCGGACGGAACCGCGCCCCCTTCGAGCGAAACCCAGCCGTCGGCTAGCCAGCAGGCTGCCGTCGCTACGGATCCAGTCGCTCAGGCCGATGCGGACGACGCCATCGTCGTTACCGGTTCGCGCATTGCGCGTCCCGATCTCGAAGCGCCCAGCCCCGTCACGACGATCAGCGCTGAGACCTTCGACCTGACCGGAACGGTGACCGTCGAGTCGCTGCTCAACGAACTTCCCCAGGTTATCCCGGGCAACACCCGCGTGTCGAACAACCAGGGCGGCGAGTCCTTCTCGACCCTCGACCTTCGCGGCCTTGGCCCGCAGCGCACCCTGATCCTGGTCGACGGCGAGCGCGTGCCGGCTTCGTCCACCTCGGGCGTGGTCGACATCGGCACCATTCCGGCTGGCCTGATCGAGCGCGTCGACGTCGTCACCGGCGGTGCCTCGGCGGTGTACGGTTCGGACGCCATGGCCGGCGTCATCAACTTCGTGCTCAAGGATAATTTCGAGGGGCTGGAGCTG
>JBKJUB010000241.1:0-2974 GCA_046590765.1 Sphingomicrobium sp.
GTCGAGCAGGATCCGCGCTTCGTCGGGCTTGCCCTCGGCGATGACCGCGCGGACCAGCCCGCCGATGACCTCGGGATTGGCCGGATCCATGTCGTGGATCTGGGCGAAGATGCTCGACGCGCGGGTCGCGTCGCCCTCGGCCAGCACAGTCTCGCCCATCGCGATCAGCGGCTCGATTTCAGCCTTGAGGTCTTTGGCCTCGCTCTTGACCGGCAATTGGCTGAGCAATTGATCGAGCGCCTTGGCGATTGCCGCTTCGGTGCGATATTGGGTCAGATCGGCAACCGGTTGGCCCTGAAACAAGGCGTAGACCGTCGGCACCGACTGGACCCTGAATTGCGCGGCGATGACCTTGTCCTGATCGACGTCGATCCGCTTCAGGATTACGCCCTTATCCGCATAATTGGCGGCGACCTTGTCGAGGATCGGGGTCAATTGCTTGCACGGCCCGCACCAGGTGGCGGTGAACTGGACGATCACCAGCCCGGTCATCGACGGCGTAATGATGTCGCGTTCGAACCCGGCAATCGCCTCGCGCTCGGCGTCACTCATGCCAAGACTGGCCACTATATCGTCTCCCTCGGGCGTTGATCGCTGATATGGTCATTCGCTACTGCCTTGTCGAGGCCGGAGCAGCGTCGGGCACAAGCGGCTTGCCGAGCCTTTGGCGCGATGCTAAGCGCCCGCTCCACCCGACCGGCACACTGCCTGGTCAAGCGTCAGAGCGGGCGTAGCTCAGGGGTAGAGCACAACCTTGCCAAGGTTGGGGTCGAGGGTTCGAATCCCTTCGCCCGCTCCAATTCCAACATGCCGGGGACATGTTGAAGAATTGCAGCGCGCAACGCAGTTGCGGCGACGCCTCGGGAGTTAAAAAACGTTCGACGCTGGCTCCTACTTCCGTCGCATCGCCCTCAGCCCAGCAACTTCCTCGGGCGTCAGCTTGCGGTTGGCACGAACCGGGCAATAGGTCGCGCCGAGCGCGTCGGGGACATAGATTTCCGCATCATAGCCAGAGCAGATGAACCCGCCGGCACGCGCCCGAAGCGCAATCCGATGCTCGAAATTGAGCCGCGCCGCACAGTAACTCAGCGTCTTCAATTCATAATAATCGCGCGCGTTGGTGTTGACGATGATCGTATCGCCCGGCCCCTGCCGGAAACCGGTGACATTATTGGCGTAAAAACATTGCCCGCCGGCTCGGTAAGCAGCGGTCGATTGCGCGCCATAACTGTCGACTGGCGGGCCATAGGCATTGCACCCCGCGAGCAAGGCGGCGGCGGTGATCGGGAGCAACGCTTTCATGGCTTATCTTCCCTTCCTGTTTCGAGGCCGTAACGCACGGGGCTCGGTGCGGGTTGCGACACTCGCTTGCTCAGGCGCCGGGCGCCCGCTCGCGAAACCATTTGGTGACGATATATTTGGTCCCCCGGCGAACCTTCATCCCTTGATGCAGGGTCGCCGGATTGGGCTGGCCGCTGGACAGCAGATTATTCCACGCCACCAGCTTGCCGGTTTCGGGGCGGATTGTCTTGCCGATCGCCTTGAACCGGGTCGCCCCGCCGCCCTCGGGCAGGTTGAGGTAGATCATCGCCGTCCAGCTACGGTTGCCGGTATCGACGCAATGGGCGAAATAATCCGCCTTGCCCGGCTCGAACGTGTCGGTGTGCGGCTTGAATTCCTGTCCCGGCGCGTAACGCTGGCCCTGGATCGCTTCGCCGTGACCGGGCGCAATGCCAAGCAAGTGCTCGATCGCGACATTGACCGCCGCGACGATTGGATCGCCATGATCGAGGTCGCAGGTTTCACTGGTCCTGAACTGCGCATCGCCCAGGTCGTCGGCGATTTCGCTGGGCCGCCGCCGCGCGTCGATCCGCTCGATCAGCGCCGCGCATTGTGGCGCCGACAGGAAATCGCGGACCACGAACAGGTCGAGCGCGACGCTCGGAACGCGTTGGACGCCGGGGGTCGAGCGTAATCGCTCGGCGGTCGACGATCCCTCGCTCAAGTGCCGCTGCGGCGCTGCTGGTGTGCTGCGATCACCGCCTTGGTCACCGCCTGCATCATGCCCTGCGCCTGCCCGCCCGAACGGTTGGGGATGGTCATCAGCGCCATTGCGTAGACCGTGCCGTCTGGCGCGGTGAGCAGCCCGATGTCGTTGATCCCGCCGATTCTGCCACCCAGCACCTGCCCGGTGCCGGTCTTGTGGTTCCACTTCCAGCCGGGGGCGAGCGCGGCGCGGACCCGCGCCTTGCCGGTCCTGGTCTGGCCCATCGTGGTGAGCAATCGCGCGGTCGATCCCGGCGACAGCAATTCGCCGCGTTTGAGCCGCGCCAGCGCGGTCGCGACCGCATGCGGCGCTGCGCCGTCATAAGGGTCGGACAGATAGCGCTCGAACGAAGCCCGACGGAGCGGCATCGGCAGCGCCGAGCGCGCCTTGTAGAACGCATCGCCGATTGAATAGCTCTGGCTCCACGTCAGCCCGGCGATCTTCGACTGCAGCGATCGTTCGCCGTTGAAAAAGCGGATCGCGCCCAATCCCTTGCGCTCGATCGTGGCGCGGACCGCATCGGGCCCGCCGACCGAGCGCATCAATTTGTCGTTGGCGGTATTGTCGCTGGTGGTGATCGCCTTGATCATCAGCTCGCTCAGCGTCGAGGTGTAGCCGCCGCCGAGGATCTGCGCGGCGATCGGCTGATGGAACAAAGTCAAATCGCCGCGGTCGAAGGTGACCGTGTCGCTCAGCCGTACGCGGCCCTTGTCGACCGCATCGAGCGCGGTGATCGAGACCCATAATTTGCTCACGCTCTGCTGCGGGTAGAGCTCGTCGGCGTGCCAGCCGGTTTGCCACCCGTCGTTGACCGAGCGCGCTGCGATCCCGACACGGCCATTGAACTGGCTGCCGAGCGCATCGAGGCGCTCGCTCAAATAGCGCGGCGCGCCTTGCGTCACGGCGGGCCGGGCAGCGACCGACGCC
>JBKJUB010000080.1:0-4156 GCA_046590765.1 Sphingomicrobium sp.
GCGAGGATCGCGACCACCTGCTTCGCCGGGCGGATCACCTTTTCGACCCGTTGGACCCATTCCTCGCACGGCAAGGCGCTCATCCAGGCGATCCCGGTGTCGACTGGGGGATGGTGCATGACGATGATCGTCGGCATGTCCTTTTTCTCGCGCAGGCGAGCCTTGAGCCATTTCGCCCGCGCTTCGCACACCATGCCGCCGTGACGGCCGGCATCGAGCGTATCGACGACGACGAACCGCAGGCCGCCCTGTTCGAGCTCATATTGGATGAAGCCATTTTCATCGAGCGGGACTTCGGGCAGCACTTCGCGCATCCCATCGCGACTGTCGTGATTGCCGACCGCCCACAGCAGGCGACCCTGCCAGCGCTTGACCAATGATTCCATGTGCCGATAGGCGCGCTGGTCATCGCCATTCTCGACCAGGTCGCCGCTGACGACCAGCAGATCGGGCTTGGGCGTCATCGCGTTGATCTGGTCGATCACCAGGTTCAGCCGGCGAATGTTGAGCTCGTGCGAATTGTCGCGGTCGAAGCCGATGTGCAAATCGGTGATTTGCGCAATCAGCATGAACCGTCCGCCAACGACCTTATCACTACATCCCCCCGGACGGCGCATCGCCCGTCGCGCGCCCTTATGTCCCCTCTATCGCGGGATCAAAGCCAACGCCAGCTTGCGCATTGCCCCGGCCACAGTCATGATCGCGGGGCCGAGCTAGGGGGAAAGTGAGTTACCCGCGTATCGACCTGGTGGTCGGAACCCGCCCGGAAGCGATCAAGCTGGCCCCGGTCGCCTATGCGCTCGCCGCAAGGGGCGCCGCGCCGCGCCTGCTGCTGACCGGGCAGCATCCGCTCGACCCCGCCGACCATGGGCTGGAACGCTTCGAGCGGGTCGAGCTTGGCTGCCCCGGGCAGCGCAATCCGCTGGCGCATTCGGACAGGGTCGCGCGCGCGATTGGCGAGCTGCTGGCCGATCCGCCGACATTGCTGGTGGTGCAGGGCGATACGTCGAGCGCGCTGGGCGGGGCAATGGCGGGATTTGCGGCCGGCGTGGCGGTGGCGCATGTCGAGGCAGGCCTGCGCAGTTTCGACCCCGCCATGCCGTGGCCCGAGGAGCAGAATCGGGTGACGATCGACCGTTTGTCGAGCCTGCTGTTCGCGCCGACCCTGACCAGCGCGGCCAATTTGCGCGCCGACGCGGTCGAGGGCGCGGTGAGCATCACCGGCAATACCGGGATCGACGCCTTGTTCGCGGTGCTCGACCGGCTTGGACCGGTTGCGCGTGCGCCGGCAGACGATCGGCTGCGGCTGCTGGTGACCTGCCACCGGCGCGAAAATTGGGGACGGCCGATGCGCTCTGTCGCCGCCGCGCTCAACCATCTGGCGCGGCGGGAGGCGGTGACGATCAAAATCGTGTTGCACACCAATCCGGCGGTCGCTGCGGCAATGACCGAGGCAATCCGGCTGCGCGAAACGGTCGAGCTGGTGGCGCCACTGAGCCACGCCGAAATGGTCGCTGCGATGCGATCATCCGACTTGATCCTGAGCGATTCGGGCGGGGTACAGGAGGAAGCGCCGGCGATCGGCGTGCCGTTGCTGGTGCTGCGCGACAAGACCGAACGGCCCGAAGGGATCGCCAGCGGCAACATGATCCTTGCCGGGACGAACCGCGACCGGATCATCGCTTTGGTGATGCGCTTGCTCGACCCGGCGGTGCGCGCGGCGATGAGCACGCCCAGCCTGCCTTATGGCGACGGCCAGGCCGGGCCGCGGATTGCAGCGACGATGATCGAGTGGATCGCGGCGCAGCGTGGCGGCCTGCGCGCGGCGGGGGGAGCCGGTTGACGGGCCCCAGGTTGACGAGCCGAGGCGCCTCGACCATATGCGCCGCTCGCCCGGACGGCCCCTTCGTCTAGCGGTTAGGACGTCGCCCTCTCACGGCGGTAACACGGGTTCGATTCCCGTAGGGGTCACCACGGTCTGAGTAGCTGACACACTGCAGTTTTTTGATGGTCGTATCGGCTACAAAATGGCCAGTTTCCGGCCATTTTCACGAGTCGTCTCTCAGGTCGCGTCTGGGAGTGATTTGTTGGGGGCAATTTACCTCCGCGCGACGGCGCTTTTCTCCTTCAACCAAAAAGCATGTCTTGAGTCGGAATGAGGTATGCAGACTAGTGGAGCAGCAAGGCGTCCTGAGCGACCCAGCTCAGCGGCACGCCGTCAAGGTTCTGCATATAACGGCCGGTCAAACGACCCGGCTGTTTGCCTTTGACGATGGTATTCACGATCGTCGGCGATAGATAGCTTAGTCGGAGCAAGCGCTTGTAGCGCTCGGTAGAGCGACCGAATACGTTCGCCAGTCTTTCGAGCGTGAAGTTGGGCTTGGCCAAGGCAAGCGTCTGGGCGCGCTGGGCGTCCTTCAGCAGGACGATTAGCTGCGGATGGGCCGTTGGCTCATCAGCCTCGACCAGATCACCGACCACAAGCTTGACGTCATTGCCATGCCTCACTCGCTCGATCGACCGCTCGAGCAAGGTTCCATCGTTGAGCAAGAGCGTAAGGGTGGCGTCACCGATCGTGACCTTGCGAACCCGCTCGATGATCAGTTCGCGCCGTTGGCGCTGATCGCTACCGTCGAGCAGAGCGGCCAACCGCCTGGCCTCGGCATCGCCGTCAACGTTGCTGACCTGGCGCGCGATATGCTTGGCAAGCAGCTCGCAGCATATTGTCTCGATCGCTGTCGCCGAGAGACGATAGGGACCTGGATCGCCGTCCCAGATCGTCTTGGGATGCGTGACATAGTAGCGGAACCGTTGTCCGCTGCGCGTTGTGTGAACCGGACCCATCGTGCGTCCATGACGATCAACGATCAAGCCTTGCAGCAGGCTTCCCGAGACCAGCTTGGGCCCGCGCACCGCATCGCTGCTCAGCATCGCCAGAATCGCTTGCGCATCGTCGAATACCTCGCGCTCAATGATCGGCTTATGCTGACCCGCGTAAACATGACCCTTGTGTTCGACCTGACCGACGTAGGTCCGGTTGGAGAGCAGGCAACGCAATGATCCATAGCCGAACGGATTGCCGCCAGTGGTCTGGCCGAGACGATGACGCTGCTTGGTCCTAAGTCCCTGTTTCTCAGCCCAGCGAAGCGTCGCCTGGACCGACTTCAGCCGTACAAACGCAGCGAAGATGGCACGCAGCGTGTCCGCTTCTGCGGTTTTGATGACCAGCTTACGATCCTCGACGTCATAACCAAGCGGAACAGTCCCGCCCATCCACATGCCCTTGGCCTTTGAGGCCGCGATCTTGTCCCGCACTCTTTCGGCACCGACCTCGCGCTCGAATTGGGCGAACGACAGCAACACGTGGAGCATCAGTCGTCCCATGCTGGTCTTGGTATTGAACGACTGGGTCACGCTGACGAACGAGGCATTGGCCTTCTCAAGCTGCTCGATAATCCGCGCGAAGTCGGCGAGGCTGCGCGTCAAGCGGTCGATCTTGTAGATGACGATCACGTCAACCTCTCCGGCTGCAACATCGGCCAGCAGCGCTTTCAACGCCAGGCGGTGCATTGTCCCGCCAGAGATGCCGCCGTCGTCATAGCGCTCGCGGTTGAGGCTCCATCCCTCGTGGCGCTGGCTGGTGATGTAGGCCTTGCAGGCGTCGTACTGGGCGTCGAGGCTGTTATAGTCTTGCTCCAGCCCCTCCTCGCTCGATTTGCGGGTGTAGATGGCGCAGCGGACCCGGCTCATGCGACCAGTCCGAAGAACTTGGGCCCAGACCAGCGGGTGCCGGTAATCTTGCTGGCGATTACCGACAATGACGCGAACGGCTCGCCTTCGTAGACGAGACCGCGCTCGCTGACCTCAACCACATAGGTACGACCGCGCCAGCGGCGGACCAGACGGTTGCCTGGGCGCAGCAATACACGAGCCAATGTCCGCTTTCGTAGAGGCCCATCCTCTCCGCTCTGGCCAAGGACTCGGCGCGCCTCGGGCAAATGTCCACCCAGCGCTTTCTCCTGAAGGCGCCAGGCGATCCCGCGCGCGAGGAGGTCGGGCGTAAATGCCACCGGTGGCGCCGACTTGTACAGGTCGCGCCACCGGGATTTGAGTTGCTCGCGGCTCTTTCGCCGCAAGCTCTCGACTTCCTGCTCCA
>JBKJUB010000084.1:0-9711 GCA_046590765.1 Sphingomicrobium sp.
CCTGATCCTGCGGCCGGGCCCACAGCGGCCCGAGGAAGGTATTATCGATCGCGATCGGGGGAAGCTCGCCGTCGAAAGCGGCGGCGCGCGAGGCGACCACGGCTTCGACATCGACCAGGGCATTGGTCGGGTTGGCGGGGTTTTCGACGTAGATTAGCGACACGCGGCCCATCGCCTTGGCCTGGTCGAGCACGGCATCGATTTCCGCGCGCGTCGCGCCGGCGGGGAAGTCGACATATTTGACCCCGAACTGGCTCAAGATCTTGGCGATGATCGATTCGGTCGCGGCATAGAGCGGGCCGGAGTGGACGATCACATCGCCGGGGCGGACGAAGGTCAGGAACAAGGTGGTGATCGCGGTCATGCCCGAGGAGAAGGTCAGGCATTCCTCCGAATTTTCCCACAATTTGAAGCGTTCCTCGAGGATCTGCTGGTTGGGGTTGTTGAAGCGCGAATAGACCAGGCCATCGGTGCCGCCGGGGCGCTTACCGGTAATGCCTTCAAAGAAATGCTTTCCGTCGGCCGCGCGCTCGAACACGAAGGTCGAGGTGAGGAAGATCGGCGGCTTCAACGAGCCCTCGGACAGCGCCGGATCATAGCCGTGGCCCATCATCATCGTCGACGGGTCGAGCTTGTGATTGCCGATATGGGTCTCGGCGTCTTTGGGCTTGCGTGAATGGTTGTCGGTCATGGTCAGGTCCTCGGGTCCAGTGTTCCCAGGGAGGCGGGAACCAATGGACGAGGAAGCCGGGGCACTAACATCCTAACCTCCGCAGGATGCATCTCCGCCAACTCGCCGTCGAGCGGCCAATTAGTCCTCGAACCGCGCAAGTTCAACCTTCGGCCAAATCACTTTGCATCAGTCCGATGACGCTCAGCTGGCGGCCATAATCGGGTTCTTGCGCGTGAGTGGCGCGGCGAAAGCTGAAAAAACGGTCGGGCTGCGCGTAAGTGTCCTGGCCAAGCGCCTCGATGCGGGTAATCCCGGCGGCGGCGAGGCTGGCGACGACGAAGCTTTCGAGGTCGAAATGCGGCTTGCCGGCAGGGCCATCGGTGAAGAAGTGCTGGTTTTCATCACCAAGCCGTTGCGCGAAGTCGTGATCGACTTCGTAATTCGTGCGCGCGATGCACGGGCCGACCGCAGCGACGATTCGGTTCCGCTGCGCGCCGAGCTGTTCCATTGCGGCGATGGTGTTGGCGGCGACTCCGGCGGCCGCGCCGCGCCAGCCGGCATGGGCCGCGCCAATCACCCCCGCCGCGCGGTCGGCGAGCAGGATCGGGGCGCAATCGGCGGTGAGGATCCCGAGCAGGATACCGGGGCGGTCGCTGGCCAAGGCGTCGGCGTGGGGGCGATCGTCATCGGGCCAGTCGCCAGCTTCGACCACGTCGGCAGAGTGCACCTGGTGGACGGTAACTAGGCGCGCACCGGGTAGCACAGCGTCGACCGCACGGCGGCGATTTTCGGTGATCGCCTCGCGGTCGTCGCCACTGCCGAGGCCAGCATTCAGCCCTGACAATATGCCGGTCGAGACACCACCCGAGCGACCGAGAAAACCGTGCGGGAGTTGACCCAAGGCGGCAGCGCGGATCACATCGACCCCGCTCACAGCGGGCGGCGCATGACGATATCCTCATCGGCGTGATTGCCGACCATGAAGGCGTAGCGGCCCTCGGCGATGAACCCCCAGCGCTCGTAGAATTTGCGCGCGCGGTGGTTGTCGACGAACACCGAAAGATAGAGGTCGTCGCCGTTGCGATCCTCCGCTTCGGCCAGCACCCAGCGCATCATCTCGTCGGCCAGGCCGTGGCCCTGCCAGTCCTTGACGAGATAGAATTGGCGAAGCTCGACCGCGGTGCCGCGCGGCTCGAACGGCAAATGCGGCGGGCCGACCTTGGCGTAACCAACAGCCTCGCCTTTGGCCTCGACCAGCAGCACGGCAAATTCGGGATCGCATAATTCAGCCGCCCAATGCTCCTCCGCGTGGGTCTTGAGAAACAGGTCGAGGTCATCGGGATCGTAGAGATGGCCAAAGGTGTCGCTGAACGTGCGTGCGCCAAGCGACGCGAGCGTTGCGGCGTCGGCCTTGGTCGCGGGGCGAATCGCAATCGTCATTCGAAGCCTGCGGGCGTCGGCCAATCGGTGGAGTGGATCGCGATCACCTTGAACAGATCGCCCATCGCGTCCGAGTCGGTCAACCGGTGGAGCGCCGAAGCGATGTCATCCGCGCGGCCAGGGTTAGCGCGGGTCAGGGATTCGGCGCGCTCGACGATGCCAAGCCGGGTCAGCCAGTCGCCCTGGGTGGCGATTGAGGTAACCGCTGCTCCATCCGCCTGGGCCGAGTCGGCGAGCGCTTCGAAATCGACATGAGCGGTAAGGTCCTGCTCGCCGGAATTGGCCAGCGCGTCGGCGAAGTGGTGCGCCTTGACCGCTTGCAACGTGTCGCCGGGCGCGCTGGTGGCGTGGCCATAGTCGATGATCAGCGCGACCCCGCCGTGGCGGGCAAGATGCGCCGCGATGGCGTGGACCGCACCGTCTCGCGCGGGAGAGGTTTCGACGATCAGACCGTTGGCGGTGAAGGCGAGCGCGTCCCCGGCGAGTCCGACGAGGCGCTGCTCGTCGCCGATCCACTGGCGGACGGGAAGCGCGTCGAGGAATTCATTGGCGACTAGCAGGAGCGGACGCTGGGGGAGTTGATTGATGGTGTCGTGAAACACCGCCTTGGGGAGGCGCTCTTGTTGAACGGCGCGCAGGGCAGGGCTGGTTTCGACGAAGTGCGGTTCGATGTTGCCGATCACGCGCAGCGCGTCGGTGGCGAGTGTGCCCCGGCCTGGGCCAAGCTCGGCGTAGATCGCATCGCCCCCGCCCGCGCGATGCAAGCAATCGGCGAGGCAGGCGCCGACCATCTCGCCGAACATCTGGCTAATTTCTGGCCCGGTGGTGAAGTCGCCGCTGACGCCCAACGGGTCGCGGGTGGCGTAATAATGCGCGTTGCAGGCGGCCATATAGGCCTCGACGCTGATCGGCCCGCGGTCGCGAATCCGCTGCTTGAGGTCGTCGCCGAAGCTCAGGCTATGCTCTCAGTCCCGGCGATTGGCTCGACCCTGACCCGGCGTTTGGCGGCAGTGGCCATGAGGTACGCTCCGCCCAAGATCATCGGCACCGACAGCCACTGGCCCATGTGCAGCCCGGTCGCCTGGGCGAAGCCCACCAGTTGCGAATCGGGCTCGCGGATAAACTCGACCGCGAACCGGAACAGGCCGTAAAACAGGATGAATGCGCCAACGAGCTTGCCCGGTTCGTAGCGCGCCTTGGTCTTCCAGAACATGAAAGCGAGGATCGCGAACAAGACGACTCCTTCGAGCAATGCCTCATAAAGCTGGGTCGGGTGGCGGCCGGGGCCGAGCTGAAGCGTGCCGCCGATCATTTCGGGGAAGCGAACCGCCCACGGGACGTTGGTCGGCGCGCCCCATAATTCGCCGTTGACGAAATTGGCGACGCGCACCAGCCCGAGCCCAATCGGAGTGCAGCAGGCGACATAATCATGCACGCGGAGCCAGTTGAGCCCGTGCTTGCGGGCGAGATAGAGGATCCCGATCGTGACACCGATCACCCCGCCGTGGAAGCTCATCCCGCCGTCCCACAATTTGAGAATATCGAGCGGGTGCTGGAGATAATAGCCGAGATTGTAGAACAGGACGTAGCCGAGCCGGCCGCCGAAAATGATCCCGAGCGATGAATAAAAGACCAGATCGTCGGCATGGCGGCGGGCGAGCGGCGCGCCAGGCTGTTTGATCAATTTGAGCAGATACCAGTAACCGATGAAAATTCCGGCGAGGTAGCCTAGGCTGTACCAACGCAGCTCGAAGATCCCCAGATCGAGCGCCACGGGCGACAATCCGAGGTCATAATAGCTGATCGCATCGACGGCGGTTGGCACATTGTTGGCAATCGCGGCATTCATAACTCTTCCCCCGTGCGGTGACGCCTCATAAGGTGCGAAAACGGGAAGGCAAAGGAGAAGCGATGCCAAGCGAGCTCGACCGCACATTCGACGCCATGCTGGCCGCCGTAATCGGGCCGGGCGGGCGCGTGGTGATCGACCGCGATGCCGATGGCCAGGCGATCGCCGCCAACTTCCCGGCGACGCTGCCCGGATTTTTCGAGGCGTTTTGCGCGCTCAATGGCGCGGTCGAAGCGGTCATCGCCGGCGAGGAGCGGTTAACGTTCGCCGATCTCGACCGTTTATCGGGCGAGGTGGCGCGCGGGATAGTCGAGCGCGGGATCGCCAAGGGCGACCGGGTGGCCGTCGCAATGCGCAACTGCCCGAGCTGGATCATCACCTACATGGCGGCGCTCAAAGCCGGGGCGATCGCGACTTTGGTCAACGGCTGGTGGCAGACCGAGGAATTGGCGCATGCGCTTGCCCTCACCGCCCCGCGATTGATCCTGGCCGACGCCCCGCGGGCAGCGCGGATCGCCGATGTGCCGGGCGCATGGGAATTGGTGACGATCCCGATCGAGAAGCACGCTGGCGAGGCGCTGGCGGCGTTGGTCGGCAAGAACCAGGCGACCGTGCTTCCGCAAATTGCGCCCGCGGATGATGCGACCATCTTGTTCACCTCGGGATCGACCGGCGAGGCCAAAGGTGCGCTGTCGACCCACCGCGCGGTGACGACGGCGATCTACACTTACGCGACCCACCTGATCACCTTGCTCGGGATATTGACCTCGCGCGGCACCCCGCCGCCGAATCCGCCCAAGACCTTGGTCAACGTGCCTTTGTTCCACGTTACCGGCGAAGTGCCGGTGCTGCTCGCTAGCTTCATCATCGGCCGGCCAATGGTGCTGATGCCCAAATGGGATGCGGGCGAAGCGCTGCGGCTGATCGAGGCCGAAAAGGTGACCTATTTCGTCGGGGTGCCAACGATGAGCCTAGAGCTGATGAACCACCCCGATCGCGAGGATTTCGACTTGAGCTCGCTGACCGACATTGCCGCTGGCGGAGCAGCGCGGCCGACCAGCCACGTCGAGCGATTGCAGAAGAGTTTTGGCGGGGCCCAGCCCGCGCTGGGTTATGGGCTGACCGAAACCAACGCCGTCGGGTGTGGCAATTTCTGGAAGAATTATGCCGACAAGCCCGCGTCGACCGGGCGCGCCACCGCGCCGTTTGTCGAAGTCGCCATTCTGGGCGAGGGGGAGAGCCACTTGCCGGCGAACGAATGTGGCGAAGTCGGCATTCGCACCGCCGCCAACATCAAGGGCTATTGGTGCAATCCCGAGGCGACCGCAGCGGCATTCACCAGCGACCATTTCCTGCGCACCGGCGACATCGGTTATCTTGACGATGACGGCTATCTGTTCATCGTCGATCGCAAGAAGGACATCATCATTCGCGGCGGGGAGAATATTTCGGCGGCCGAAGTCGAGGCGGCGCTTTACGCCTGCCCGGACATCGCCGAGGCAGCGGTGTTCGCCATGCCCGACGAGCGGCTGGGCGAAATTCCGATGGCGATCCTGTATCGGACCGAGGACAGCAAGCTTGGTGAAGCGGGGCTGCGCGCGTTCCTTGAAGGCAAGATGGCGGCGTACAAAATTCCCGGCAAGATTGTCTTTGCGGATGAGCCGCTGCCACGGCTCGGCACCGGCAAGATCGACCGGGTAATGCTGAAGCAGAAATACGCGCATTGAAGCCGATCGACCGTCGCACCTTGCTGATTTCGGGCGGCGTAGGCGTCGGGCTGATCGTCGCCTTCGCGGCCTGGCCACGCAAGCATGGCAGCGCGCTTACCGCCGCCAAGGGCGAGCGTGTGTTCGGCCATTATTTGATGATCGCGCCCGACGGGCGGGTGACAGTGGCGGTGCCGCAGGCCGAGACCGGGCAGGGCATCTGGACCGGGCTGGCGCAGATCGCCGCCGATGAATTAGGCGCGGCATGGGAGCAGGTGGCGGTCGAGCCGGCACCGGCGGGGGCGGTCTATGCCAATGCATTGTTGAAGCGGCGGGCGACCGCCGGCGCCACCTCGATCAGGGCGTTTGAGCAGCCGTTGCGTGAGGCGGGGGCGGTCGCGCGCGACCTGTTGATTCGCGCGGCGGCAGACAAATGGGATGTTGATCCTGCGTTGTGCCAGGCTGCGGACGGGTTCGTGATGCAGGGGGCCAACCGGCTGGCGTTCGGGCAATTGGCCGAAGCTGCGGCGGGGTTGGCGCCGAGCGAGCCGGTACTGCGCAAGGCTGGCAGCGGGCGGTTGGTGGGGCAGTCCCTGGCGCGGCTCGATTTACCCGCCAAGTCCGACGGGTCGCTGCGCTTTGCGGCGGACGTGCGGCTGCCGGGGATGCTGTTCGCGGCGGTGCGGATCGCGCCGCCGGGGGGACGGCTGACGGGTTATTCCAAGCGTGCGGGGAGTTTGCGGGGGGTCAGGCAATTGATCGCCGGTGATGGCTGGCTGGCCGCACTGGGCAAGACATGGTGGGCGGCGGAGCGCGGACTGGTTGCTGCGGGGGCGCAATTCACGGGCAAGGCCGATGCCAATGACATGGCGATCATGGATGCACTTGGATCGGCGCTCGACAGCGGCGAGCGCACGTCGCTGTTTGCGCGCGGCGATTATGAAGCGACGGTTGGCAATGCGCGGGCGTTGGCGGCGACCTATCGGATTGCACCGGCGGAACATCGTTCGCTGGAGCCGCTGTCGGCGACGGCGCGACTGGCGGGGGGGCGGCTCGAATTGTGGGCGCCAGTGCAGGATTATGATGCGGCGCTGTCTGCTGCTGCGAAGGCCGGGGGGCTGACCGCGGGGGAGGTCACGCTCTACACGATGCCGATCGGCGATCCGTCGGGGCGCGGCATGGCGATCGACACAATTCCGATCGCTGTCGAACTTGCGCGGCGCACGGGGAAACCGATCCAGCTGACTGCATCGGCCAAGGTCGGGCGCAACCATGACCAGGTGCGCCCGCCGATGCTGGCGCGGATGACGGCGTTTCCATCGCCGGCGGGCGAGATCGCGGCGTGGGGTGGGCGGTTCGTCACCGCGAGCGGGATCGAGCTCCCCGGCGCGACCCCGTCTTATGCAGTGCCGAATATGCGGATCGAGGCTGTCGCGGCGGCGCTGCCGATCGCCACCGCCTACATGCGCGGCGGAAGCGAGGCGCTGACGGGTTTCGCGAACGAAAGCTTCATCGATGAAATGGCGCGCAGGCTGGGAGCCGAACCATTCTCGTTCCGCATGGGGCTGCTCGGCGGTAATCTTCGGTTGGCCAAGGTGCTTCAAGCGGTGGCGACACTCGGACGGTGGGATGGCGGCGCGCCGGGCAGTCGGCTGGGGCTTGCGGCAGTGTCGGCATTCGGGTCGCACATCGCGTTGCTGGCGGAGGCCGGGATCGGGCCTGACCAACGGGTCGCGGTCGAACGGCTGGTGGCGGTGGTCGATTGCGGGCGCGCGATTAATCCGGGGCTGGTCAAGCAACAGGTCGAGGGATCGCTGATCGAGGCGCTGTCGCTGGCGACCGCCGATGCGCCCGAGTTTGTCGCCGCAATGCCGGTCGCACATCCGCTGCGCGCGGCTGGAATGACGAGCGTTGGGCGCGTGCCGACGATCATCGTCGAGCTCGCGCCGAGCAAGGCCGCGCCGGGCGGGGTCAGCGGGCTTGGTCATGTCGTGCTAGCCGCCGCGGTGGCCAACGCGCTCGCCTCGGGCACCGGGCGGCGCTTGCGCGATTTGCCGTTCAACCCCATGGCTGCGTGATGCAGCCGCCGCCCGAACACCCCCCCATTCTGCCGCCGAAGATTGGCGTGCTGTTGGTCAATCTCGGCACCCCCGATGCGCCGGATGTCGGGTCGGTGCGGCGCTATCTGGCGGAGTTCCTGAGCGACAAGCGCGTGGTCGAAATTCCGTCGTGGGCGTGGAAGCCGATCCTCCACGGGATCATCCTTCGCACCCGCCCCAAGAAGAGCGCGCATGCATATTCGCAAGTTTGGAGCGAAGACGGATCGCCGCTCGCCGCGATCACCAAGCGGCAGACAGCGGCGTTGCGCGCGCGGCTCGGGGAGACCGTGCTGGTCGATTATGCGATGCGCTATGGCAATCCGGGGATTGCGTCGCGGATCGCGGCGATGAAGGCGGCGGGCTGCGAGCGGATCCTGTTGGCGCCGCTCTATCCGCAATATTGCGCGGCGACGACCGCCACTGCCAATGACGCCGCGTTCGCCACATTGGCCGCAATGCGCTGGCAACCGGCGTTGAGAACGCTGCCGCCCTATCATGATGATCCCGCTTACATTGCGGCGTTGAAAAGCGACCTCGAGCGTCAGATTGCGACGCTCGATTTCGTCCCCGAGCGATTGCTGCTGAGCTTCCACGGCATGCCGCAGCGCACGCTCGAGATGGGCGACCCCTATCACTGCCATTGCCAGAAGACCGCGCGGCTGCTGGGTGAGGCGATGGGGCGGCCGGTTGATGTCGCCTTCCAGTCGCGGTTCGGCAAGGCCAAGTGGCTCGAGCCGCCGACCGATACGATGCTTAAGGCCTATCCGGGCCAGGGCGTAACCAAGATTGCGATCGCCGCGCCGGGCTTCTCCGCCGACTGCCTCGAGACAATCGAGGAATTAGGGATTCGCGGTCGCGAGGACTTCATTGCAGCGGGCGGAACGCGCTTCGCACGGCTCGATTGCCTCAACGACAGCGACGACGGGACGGCTATGCTCGACCGCCTCATCCGACGCGAACTTGCCGGATGGTGGCCAGCCGCCTAACTCCCAAAGAAAACGGGAGAGAGTGATGGCACGAGTGGCAGTGGTGACCGGCGGAACGCGCGGCATTGGCGAGGCAATCAGCATCGCGTTGAAGGACATGGGCATGCAGGTCGCGGCGACCTATGCCGGCAATGAAGAGCGCGCCAAGGAATTCAGCGATCGCACCGGGATCAAGGCGTACAAGTTCGACGTCGCCGATCACCAGGCGTGCATCGATGGTTGCGCACAGATAGAATCGGACCTTGGCCCGGTCGACGTGCTGGTCAACAATGCCGGCATCACCCGCGACACGACGATGAAGCGGATGGACCATGCCAAATGGCAGGATGTAATCGACACCAATCTCGGCGGTTGCTTCAACATGGCCAAGGCAGTGTTCGAGGGGATGCAGACCCGCGGCTACGGGCGGATCGTCAACATCGGCTCGATCAACGGTCAGGCGGGGCAATATGGCCAGGTCAATTATGCCGCCGCCAAGTCGGGCATCCACGGTTTCACCAAGGCGCTGGCGCAGGAAGGCGCGCGCAACGGGGTCACGGTCAATGCCATCGCGCCGGGCTATATCGATACCGACATGGTCGCCGCGGTGCCGCCCGAGGTGCTCGGCAAGATCATCGCCAAGATACCCGTCAATCGGCTTGGCCAAGCCAGCGAAATCGCCCGCGGCGTCGCCTTCCTGGTCGGCGAGGATGCCGGTTTCGTCACCGGATCGACGCTGTCGATCAACGGCGGCCAGCATATGTACTGACCGCCGCTGCGGGCTACTCGACGAATATCCCGGTCACCTTCCAGGTGCCGTCGTCGCGCTCCAGCGAGAGGGTTTCGACCGCGTTTTCCCGGTTGGCGAATCTGCTGCGAAACTTGACGATCCACGCACCGTCCGGTCGCGCGGGAACGAAATCGGCCCCTGTCAGAGTGCGGTCGCGCAGCGCGCCGAGCGGCGGGTAGACCTGCCGCG
>JBKJUB010000065.1:0-13779 GCA_046590765.1 Sphingomicrobium sp.
CCGATGGCGATCATGTGCGGCGTAGTTGGCGCGCTGAGTAGCTTCTACCATGATTCTACTGACATCACCGATCCCACCCAGCGTCTGATCGTGTCGCACCGGCTGATCGCCAAGATGCCGACGCTGGCGGCGATGGCGTATAAATATTCGATCGGGCAGCCATTCATCTTCCCCCAGAACGAGCTTAGCTACACCGGCAATTTCCTGCGCATGACCTTTGGCGTCCCGGCCGAGCCTTATGTCGTCAATCCGGTGATCGAGAATGCGCTCGACAAGATTTTCATCCTCCACGCCGACCATGAGCAGAATGCGTCGACGTCGACCGTTCGCCTGGCCGGATCGTCGGGCGCCAACCCGTTCGCGTGCATTGCGGCGGGGATCGCCTGCCTGTGGGGACCGGCGCACGGCGGGGCCAATGAAGCGGCGTTGAACATGCTGCGCGAGATTGGCGATGTGAAGAACATCCCGGCCTATATCGCGCGCGCCAAGGACAAGGACGATCCGTTCCGGCTGATGGGTTTCGGCCACCGCGTGTACAAGAATTTCGACCCGCGGGCGAAGGTGATGAAGGCGACCGCCGACGCGGTGCTCAAGGATCTCAACATTTCCGACCCGGTGCTCGATGTGGCCAAGGAGCTTGAGCATATCGCGCTCAACGACAGCTATTTCATCGACAAGAAGCTGTATCCAAACGTTGATTTCTATTCTGGGGTGATCCTCAACGCGATCGGCTTCCCGACCGAAATGTTCACCGTCTTGTTCGCGCTTGCCCGCACCGTTGGCTGGGTGGCGCAGTGGAACGAGATGATTTCCGACCCCGAGCAGAAGATCGGCCGTCCGCGCCAGCTTTATGTCGGGGCGACCCAGCGCGATTACACGCCGGTCAAGGATCGCTAGGCGGCAGCGACCGGAAGGCTGAGGGTGAAGCGCGCGCCGTGACCGGGTTCGCTGACCAGGGTGACATCACCGGCCATTGAATTGGCCAAGCGACGGGCGATGGCGAGTCCAAGTCCGGCATCGCCGCCGCCCTCCCCGACCCGCTCGAACTTGCCGAAAATGCGTTCCTGGTCGGCGGAGTCGATTCCGCTACCCTGGTCGGCAACAGTGACCGAAGCGTAATCACTGCCGGTGGCGAGGCTGACGATGACTTGGCTGCCGTCAGGCGAGTGGCGAACGGCATTGCCGAGCAAATTGACGAGGATCTGGACGATCGCGCGCGGCTCGCCGATCGCTGGCAGCGATTCCATGCCCTGGCGATCGATCGTGATCGACCGGCTTTCCGCCTTCGACTGGACCAACCCGATTGCTTCCTCGACCAACGGCGACAGATCGACCGACGCGTCGCCCTCGGGCGGCTGGTCGACCATCGCGCGGATAACCGAGAGGAGATGCTTGGCGGCGGCGCTGATGTCGCCCGCATAGGTGGCGTAATCGCTGCGCAGCGGGCCATCGGCGCGATCGGCGATACCCTCGGCAGCCTCGATGATCCGGGCGAGCGGCGAGCGCAAGGCATGGTCGAGCGCCGGATCGATGCTCATACCGGCATTGCCAGCCTCGTTGGCGGCAGCTGGCGGACGGGCGTTTTCAGCAGCAGCGCGGCCGCGAAACCCATCGAACTGGCCATCGGCGCCGGCCACCGGATTGCCACTGATCAACAATCGTTGCGACTGGCCGCCGCGATTGCTTGCGACCTGCCCGGTGAAGCCGGTGCGCGCGGCAACTGCGGTCAGCAACGGCATCGCGCCATCGTCGCCCTCGATCAATCGCAGCCATTTGGTTAGCGGCTGTCCAATCGCCTCGCCCACACTGGTGCCAAGCATGGTCGCGAGATCGGGCGACAAATCGGTCAGGCGCAGTTCGGCATCGGTCGCCCATTCGCCCTTGGGGGTCGGCAGAACATCTTCGCTTCGAGCAGCGATTTCGAGCCGAGCGCCCTGCGGCGGGCGGCGGCGCCAGCTTTCGATCGTCAGAATGACATCGTCGCCATCGGGCTCGGCGCGAACCCACAGCTCGAGATCATGATCGCGCGCGGCGACGATTGCCGGGCGGGCAATGCCGACGCCCAGCTTGCGCGCCAGTCGGGCGACTGCGGCGAGTTGTGGCAGTGCGAGCCGATCGCCCACCGCCGATCCGGCCTCATGCTGGAGGTCGGACAGCATCGCGTCGGCCTCGATCAACCGACCCGCTGAATCGATCCGCCCAGTGACGGTTTCGCCATTGCCCGCTGCGCTAGCCATCCCGGCCCCCGATCGCATTGCGCGCGGCGCGATAGTCGCTTGGCAATTGCCAATGCATCAAGGCGGCCGAGACTTCGTCGGCGCCGAGCGCGTCGTAGCGAGCGATTTCATCCTCGACTGAACCCGCGCCACTGGTCGAGCCGAGGTCGGCGATCAGGCGCGCCGCAGCGCGGCGGCCAAAGCCGGCCATCCGGGCGACGAGCGCAAGCCCGCCCTCACCCGCATTGACCAGATGATCCCATACGGCGGGCTGGTTGATCCCGGCGCGGCGCGCAATCAGTTGAGCAACGAGTGCGACTTCACCCTCGCCTGAGGCAGCTTCGACCAGGTTTTCGTCGGCGCGGTTGGTGGCGTCGAGCGCATCGATCAGCGCCTCCACCGCGCGATCAAGCGATTCCTCCTGGTTGATCGCGTCGAAGGTCCGGCTCGCGGCATTGGCATATTGGCCGTCGCGCGCCGCGGCGGGGCTCAAGGCTGCAGCGACGGCATGCGCCAAGGCGCGGGCATCGCGGCGGTCGAGGTCGCTGAGATCGACCCGCGGCTGGCCAAAGCCATCCCGGCGGCGGCCCCGCGCAACAACTAGGGCCATAGCCGCAGCAGCAACTGCGGGATCGCTGTCGCTGACCAATTTGGGCAGCAGCGGCAGGCGGCGCGGGCCGGCGTGACCGGCAAAAGCCGAGAGAATGCGTTGCTCATCGGCGCGGCGGAGCATCAGGCGGATCAATTGCGGCCGGTCGAGCAGGCCAGCGTTGTTGAGCAAAGCGGCGATCCGCGATGGCTCGGGATCGGCTGCCTTGCCGCCGATCGCGGCGCGGATGTTGGAGTTGAGCGTGGCGACCAGGTCGCGCAGCATCGCGGTCATCAGCGCGCGTTCCTGCTCGGTCAGGCGCTCGGTCGGATCGAGGAAGAAATCGCGCCGGACGGTGGACAAGCGACTGGGACCCCGCGCCCGCGCAGGGTCGACCGTCCGGTCGGCTGGTTCAACAGCTATCGGCCATTCCTCGGGCACCATCGATCACCCTGTTAGACGATCGAGGTTAATGCGTCGTCAATCGCGAAGGAGGCGGTGACGGAAATATTGGGCAATGAAGAAAGACGCTGCCGCGTAAACCATCAGGGTTACCAGCAAGCCGTTCCACCAGCCGCCGATGGTGAACGGAATGGCGGTGAAAATCGCGTTGCGGCGGGAGAAGAGCCAATGTGCGGGAGGAAGCTCGATCCCGCTCTGTTCGGTGCGCGCGGCTTGGGCGAACGCGCAGGCGGCAAGCGCGGTGGCGATCGCACCCCACCCGCCCGCGTGATGATAGCTCCACCAGCCGAGCGCGAGCATGGCAAGGCCCGCCGCCGGCCATAACAAGCGTCGGGTCAGGAGCGCGGCGGGAAGTGGGCGCATCCGCAGTGCGGCAAGCCGCTCGGCGACGAGATCGAACGGGGTCGAGAGCAACAGCAGGCCAACCGAGGGCCACAGCCAGCCGCGGGTGAAGCCAAGCGCGGCGGCAAGTGTCAGGCCAAGCGCGCCGGCAATCAGCCAAATCGGCTTGACGCGGCTTTCCATCAGCCGCTCGGTCGAAAATTCCTCAATGATCGGAAGCGCATAGCGGCTCGCCCAATCGTCGCGGGCAACGCGTGATCCGACCAGCAGGCGGCGTTCGAACCCGGCGAGGTCGGCCGGAGTCTGGGCGAGCAAGGCGCCATTGCCGGCGTCGCCCGCCGGAACCCGCCGAGCACCGGCCTGGACGACGCGGCGAAGCAGGGTCGATTGCAAATCCCAGTCGCCGAGCATTGCCGCAGTCGACGACAGGGTCTGGCTGTCGACCAGCGACAGCCCTGCCCAGCGACTGGTGGCGTCGACCCGCTCATAGGCCTCGTGCGCTTCATCGTCGGGCAACAACGCCACCGCCGGCTCGGCAAATTCGGCGAGGCGCGCGCACAGGGCATAATCGGGCGCGAGGCCGTCGGCGATCTGGAGGATCAGGGTGCCCGCCTCGAAGCGGCTGGCGGCTTCATTGCCGTCGCTGACCGGGACGACGGCCAGCCCTTCGGCGCGGAGCCGCTCGAACGCCTCGTTGAGCGCGGCGGGGACGCGTTCGACCAGCACGATGATCGGCGCGGCGCCGGCGGCAGCGGCGCAACGCGCCTGATATTCGAGCAAGGTTCGACCGGCGAGCGGAAACAGCGCGCGAAGCACGCCCTGATCGTCTTCCTGATAGGCACTGATCAGCGCCCCGAGCGCCATGTACTTCCCCACAAACCCCAGCTGAATGCGGATCCCTTCTAGGCCACAGCATGGCGAAGATTCCACCCTTGTTCTTATTTGCTTCCGCGTGCCGCTTATTATGGTAAATTGCTTGCCATGACCGCGACCCAGCCCCGCTCCGAACCGCCTGTCCCCGCCTATGCGGACGGCATTTCGCAACCCTATGGTGAGGGAATGACGTCGCCGTCGTTCGACGAGAGCAATTGGACCTATGCCGCGGACGATAGCGAACCGGTGAGCCCGGGTGGGCGCGCGGTGCTTGGCTGGGCGCTTGGGCTGCTGGCGGCGGGGTGGCTGGCGTTCAGTGCCTGGTCGGCCGGGCAAGCGCTTGCCGCGCGGCCGCTGACGTCGCCGGAACTGGCGTCGTGGGTGGCAATCGCGGCGGGACCGTTGGCGTTGCTCGGACTGGTATGGCTGATGTTCGGCCGTACGCGGCGCAAGGAAGCAGAGGCATTTACCCGCTCGGTGATCGCAATGCGCCATGAAACCCAGTCGCTCGAAGGCTTGCTCGGCGTGCTTCGCCAACGGATCGACGAAAATCATTCCTCGCTCAAGATCATCGGCAACCAATTGATGGGGCTTGGCGACGAGGCGGCGATGCGGCTTGGCTCGGCGAGCAACGACCTCGAAGGGTCGGCGCGACGGATCACCGCGCAGGGCGAGGCGCTCGACCGGGCGGCGGAAGCAGCACGGATCGACATGGGCGTATTGCTCGAAGATTTGCCGCGCGCCGAGGCCACCGCTCGGTCGATGGCGCAGATCTTGCAGTCCGCAGGCGCGGCAGCGCTGGGCAGGGCGAGCGAATTCGAAACACAGGTCAGCGCTTTGTCTGACCGCACCCGTGATGCCGACGAAACGCTCGCCGCCGCCGCCCAGCGCCTCGCCGCGCAACTGGCCGAGGTCGAAGCGCGGTGCAGCGCCGCACTGGCGCGGATCAACGAAGCCGCGACCGGATCGAGCTCAACGATCGATGCGCTACTGCAGCGGTCGGCCGAAGCGCTTGACGAAATTCGTGGCGGGATCGACTTGCAGGCGCAGGCTGTCACCGCTCTGGTCGAGCAGTCGAAGGCGGGAATCGGCCAGACCGGGATCGACGCTGCGGACGCGATGGGCAGCAAATTGCAGTCGGCGCATTCATCGATCGACGGGCTTGCCGCGCGGGTCAGCGAGCAGGACGCCGCGTCGCAGCGGTTGATTGCGGGGATTTTCGGCGGGTTGTCGACGCTTGATGAGAAGTTTGCGTCGCTTGCCAACGACGGCGACTCGCGCGCTGCGGCGATCAGCGAATCGCTGATCCGCGTGCGCGGCGAGCTTGATGCGATCGCCGGCCAGTCGGGCAGCCACGAAAGCGCGATGGAGGGCCTTGCCGGTCGGATGACGGGGCTTCGCCAGTCCCTCGACGGGCTGACTGCGGATATCCAGGGACAATTGAGCGACGCGCTTGGCCAGGCCGAGGGCGGCGCGCGGCGATTGCTCGATGCGAGCGAGGCGGCACGGCCGCATATCGAGACATCACGCGATGCAGCGGTCGAAGCGGCAAGCCGGCTCGAGAGCGGCGCGGGTGCGATCGAAGCGCAGCATGATCGGCTCGCGGCCCTGCTCGCCGCGGTCGATACCGGGATTGGCGGGGCCGAGCGTCGACTGAGCGATCTGTCGAGTGCGATTGCGGGGGCGCAGGCCGAAGCCGGGCAGCTGTCCTCCGAGACTGGCCCTGCATTGGTCGCGGCGTTGCTGCAGGTGCGCGAAGCGGCGAACCATGCGGCGGAGCGCGCGCGCGAAGCGATTGCGGCGGTAATCCCGGGGAGCGCAGCGCAATTGTCCGACGCAGCGCGCGTGGCACTGGAGAAGGTCATTCGCGACACGTTGATCGCGCAGCTGGCCGAGGTTGAGCAGGTCACCGGCCGAGCGGTCGAATCGGCGCGCGGTGCATCGGAGCGGCTGACCCAGCAGATGATCTCGATCGGCCAGAGCGCGGCGGCGCTCGAGCAGCATTTCAACGAAAGCAATGAAGCCCAGCGCGAACGCGACAGCGAAAGCTTCGCGCGGCGGGTGTCGCTACTGATCGACTCCATGCATTCGGCCTCGATCGATGTCGGCAAGATATTGTCCGACGAGGTCGATAACAAAGCGTGGAGCGCGTATCTCAAGGGCGACCGCGGTGTGTTCACCCGCCGTGCTGCGCGACTGATGGGCAATGCCGAAGCGCGCGCGATCGACGCGCATTACGAGAACGATCTCGAGTTCCAGCAATCGGTCAACCGCTACGTCCACGATTTCGAGGCGATGCTCCGCCGGGTGACCGCCGACCGCGATGGCGGGGCGATGGCGGTGACGTTGATGGGATCGGACATGGGCAAGCTGTACGCCGCCCTGGCGCAGGTCGCGGGCGGGCGTCGATAAGCCGCTGGGTTAGTTGTAGAAATCGAGGCTGTCGGCCGTGATCCAGCCGAACACGTAATTGGCGTAATAGAGCCCGAACAGCAGCAGCCCACCGATCGCCGAGCGCAGCAGGTGACGCTGCAAGTCGAAGCGGTGCGGGGCACTGTCGGCCTGGCCGGGAATTTTAGCCTCGCCAAGTTCGTCGCTGGTCCGCACCCCGAACGGCAGCAAGGCGAACGCGCAAAAGCAGAAGAACAGAAAGTAGATCGCGATGATCGAGCCGATCTTCATCGCGCTGCGGCGACCGTCATGACTTCGACGATCGGCTTCTTGCCGGTCCACACGGTGGCGCAGCGGCGAACCGCGAGACGGACCGCTTCGCGCACCTTGTCGCTGTCGACCGACTGACCGAAGGCGCGCGTTGCGGCGTCGGTCGCGTCATTAATGAAGTCGTCGCGGTCGGCTTCCACCGGAACCCCGAGCGGACGGATCAAGGGTTGGCCCGAAAGGCGGCCGTCAGCGGTCAATGGCAAGGCCACCGCTATGATTCCATTGACAGAAATCTTGCGGCGCTCGCCGATCGTGCCGCCGTCCGCGGGCAGGATTACGTCGCCGTCGAGGACCAGTCGGCCGACGCGGACTTCGCCCAGTTTTTTCGGCCCCTTGGGCGCAAGGCGGACGATGTCGCCGTTTTTCTGGTAGATCGACTTGGGCACCCCGCAGGCCAGCGCGAAGCGTGCCTGTTCGGCCATATGGCGTGCCTCGCCGTGGACCGGAACGACGATTTCAGGGCGGATCCATTGATACATTTGCGCCAACTCGGGACGGCCGGGGTGGCCGGAGACGTGGATGTGCAATTGGCGATCGGTGACGGTGATCGCGCCGAGGTCGCTCAGCGCATTCATGATCCGGCCGATCGCAATCTCGTTGCCCGGGATTTGCTTGGACGAGAAAATGACGGTGTCGCCCGAGACGAGCTTCAATTCGTGGCTTCCGAACGCCACGCGCGACAAGGCCGCGCGCGGCTCGCCCTGCCCGCCGGTGGCGAGGATCATCACCTCGTTGCGCGGCAGGCGCATCGCTTCGTCGAAGCGGATCGTCTCAGGGAAATCGAGCAGATAGCCATTGGCCTTGGCAACGCGCAGGATGCGGTCGAGCGAGCGGCCGGCGACGCATAATTTGCGGCCGCATTCGATCGATACCTGCCCCAATGTCTGGAGCCGCGCGGCGTTGGAGGCAAAGGTGGTGACGAGCACGCGGCCCGTGGCTTCCTCGACCGCCTGGCGGAGGCCGGCGTGAACCCCGGCTTCGGAGCCCGACGGGGTTTCCTGGAACACATTGGTCGAATCGCAGACGAGCGCGAGAATGCCGCTGTCGCCGATGTCGTGCATCACCTGGTCGCTCGACGGGTGGCCGAGCACCGGGGTGTCGTCGATCTTCCAGTCGCCGGTGTGGAAAATCTTGCCGTGCGGAGTTTCGATCACCAGGCCATTGCCCTCGGGGATCGAGTGAGCGAGCGCCTTGAACGTAATCTTGAACGGGTCGAGATCGATGCTTCCGTCGCGCGGGATGACGTGGAGCTTGACCTTGCCCGCTAGCCCCTCCTCCTCAAGCTTGCCGGCGATCAGCCCGGCGGTGAACGGCGTGGCGTAAAGCGGCACCTTGAGGTCGGCGGCGAGGTACGGGATCGCGCCGATATGATCCTCATGGCCGTGGGTGAGGACGATCCCGACCAGATCCTTGCGGCGCTGCTCGATGAATTCGAGCTCGGGCAGGATCAGGTCGATCCCGGGGTAATCGCTGTCGGCAAAGGTCAGGCCGAGATCGACCATCAGCCATTTGCCCTGGGTGCCATAAAGATTGACGTTCATGCCAATCTCTCCCGAGCCGCCGAGGGCCAGGAACAGCAGTTCTTCGCCGGGTGTCATGTTATTTCGAGGCCTTCGCGGCGAGGAGGGCGAGGCCCTGGATGGTAAGGTCGGGTTCGATCGAGTCGAACGCGTCGGTGTGTTTGTCGAACAGGATTGCGAGACCGCCGGTGGCAATGACCCGCGCGGGGCGGCCAATTTCGACCTTGAGGCGCTGTACCAGCCCTTCGATCATTGCGACATAGCCCCAATAGACCCCGATCAGCATCTGGCTTTCGGTGGTTCGACCGATAACGCTGATGTCGGCCGGGGCTTCGATCGCGATGCGCGGCAGCTTGGCGGCGGCGGCGACCAAGGCGTCGAGCGACAGGTTGATCCCCGGCGCGATGATCCCGCCTTTATAGGCGCCCGAATAATCGACCACGTCAAAGGTCGTCGCAGTGCCAAAATCGACGATGATGAGGTCGCCTTCATGGCGGGCGTGACCGGCGATCGCGTTGAGTGCGCGGTCGGCGCCAACGGTCTGCGGTTCGGGCACGTCAATCGCGATCGGCCAGCCATCCTGCCCCGCGACAAGCGGTGTCTGGTGGAAATATTTCTCTGCGAGCACGGTCAAATTGTGGAGTGCGCGCGGGACAACGGTGGCGATAATGACGCGGGCGACATCGGCCTTGGCGAAGCCTTCCATCGCCAGCAATTGATGGAGCCAGACGGCATATTCGTCGGCGGTGCGGCGCGGATCGGTCGCGATCCGCCAACGGGTGCGAATTGCGCCATCGCCATCGACAAGCGCGAAGACGACATTGGTGTTCCCGGCATCGATCGCGAGCAGCATGGACGCGCCCTAGCGCGGCGAGGGCGCGTTGGCGAGACTGACGTCACCAGCGCGGATCAGCTCGACGCGATCGTCGTCGAGGCGGAGGCGAAGCGCGCCGTCGGCGTCGAGCCCGTCGAAGCGGCCGCTGCGCTGCTCGCCGGGGGCGCTGTGGACGGTGAGCGGGGTGCCGACGGGATGGGCGCGGGTTTGCCAGGCGCGGGCGAGCGCAGACGGATCGGCGGTTCGCCAGGCGGTTAGGATGCGAGCCATGCTGGCGACGAGCAACGGGGCGAAAGCCTGGGGCGTGAGCGCACCGTCGAGACTAGCCGTGGCGCGGCCCGGAATATCGGGCGCGGCGGCGAGGTTGATCCCAAAGCCGGCGACAACGCGGTCGGCGGCGCGTTCGAGCAGGATCCCGGCCAGCTTGCCGCCGTCGAGCATCAGATCGTTGGGCCATTTGAGCATCGTGACACGGCCCGGCGCGGCAACGTCGATTGCCTCGATCAGCGCCAGGCCCACCGCGAGCGCCAAAGTCGGTGCGGGCGGATCGTCATCGCGGAGCAGGATGAGCGTCGAACCGGCGAAATTGCCGGCGGACGAGTGCCATTCGCGGCCCTGGCGACCGCGCCCGGCGGACTGGCGCGACGCGATCAGCCAGTCGCCCTCCCCCGCTGCGGGATCGGCGAGCAGATCGGCGTTGGTCGAGCCGGTCGTCTCAATGAAGTGGAGGCGCGCCAGCGCGACCTCAGAACAGGGTCGCGGCGGCCTTGTCGGCGAGCGTGCCGATCGGGCCGATGAGCGCATAGCCGAGCGGGCTGATGGTGATTGCGGCGGCGGCGATCAGCGCGGTTTCGACCGGGGCATTGGGCTTGGCGAAGGGCGCGGCGGGGGCGTCGAAGAACATGATCTTGACCACCTTGAGATAATAATAAGCGCCGATGACGGTACCGAGGATCCCCGCGACCGCGACTGCGATCAGGCCGCTGTCCACCGCAGCAGTGAATACCAGTAATTTCGGGTAGAAGCCGAACAACGGCGGTATCCCGGCGAGGCTGAACATGAAGAAGGCGAGCGCCCAGGCGAGCGCGGGGCGGGTTTGCGACAGGCCCGAGAGGCTCGCCAGGCTTTCGACCGGTTCGCCATCGGCGTTCCGCATGCGCAGCACGCAAAGGAAGGCGCCGAGGGTCATCACGACGTAGATCGCCATGTAGAACAGGACCGACGATGCGCCTTTAGGACCCCCCGCAGCAAGGCCGATCAGCGCGAAGCCAACATTGTTGATCGACGAATAAGCCAGCAGCCGCTTGATGTTGGTCTGGCCGTAAGCGGCGATGGCACCGAGCGCGATCGAGGCGAGCGCGGCGAAGATCACGATCTGGCGCCAGGCATCGATCGCGGGGCCCAGCGCACCGAGGCAGATGCGGGTGGCGAGGAGGACGGCGGCGACTTTGGGCGCGGAGGCGAAGAAGGCGGTGACCGGCGTCGGCGCGCCTTCGTAGACATCGGGAGTCCACATATGGAACGGCACCGCGCTGATCTTGAACGCCATCCCCGCCAGCGTGAAGACGAGCCCGAACAGCAGACCCATCGACGGGGTTGTATCGCGCGCGAAGGAGGCGGCGATACCGCTGAAACCAGTGGTGCCGGTAAAGCCGTAAAGCAGCGAAATCCCGTAGAGCAATATGCCTGAGGCGAGCCCGCCGAGGACAAAATATTTGAGCCCCGCCTCGGCGCTGCGCTCGTCCGAGCGGCGGTAGGCGGCGAGGACGTAGGAGGTCAGGCTGGACAGTTCGAGCCCGACGTAAAGCGTCATCAGGCTGGTGGCGGAGACCATCACCGCGGTGCCGACGGTGGCGAGCAGGATCAGCACCGGATATTCGGCGGCATGTTCGAAATCGCGGTCGAACCAGCTATGCGCGGCGATACACGCGACTGCGGCGGCGGCGAAGATCAGCACCTTGCCGAATGCGCCAAAGCCGTCGGCGACAATCAACCCGCCGAACAACGGGCCAGCGTCCTGCGGCCGGCCGAGCGTGAGGATCGCCGCGACGATCAGAATCGCGACCGCAGCCCAGGTGGTGAAGGATGCGGCGCGGCGACCACCGAAGGCGGCGACCATCATCAGCACGATGGCGCCCACCGTCAGGATGGTTTCGGGAAGAATGGCGGCAAGGTTCATTGATGTGTCTCTTCGCGCTCATAGACCTTCAGCGCAGGCTTACCGGCGGTGAGGTGCGAATCCCCTGGCGGCGCGGCGCGGTCGAGGCGGACCAGCAGGCGGCCGACGTCGGCGCGCATCGGCCGCATGAAGCTCTCGGGATAAACCCCCATCCACAGCACCGCAGCGGCAATCGGCGCGAGCAACAGCCACTCGCGGGTGTCGAGGTCTTTCATCGCGGCGGCATCTTCATTGCGCTTGGTGCCGAACGCGATCCGCCAGTAAAGGTAGAGCATATAGGCCGCGCCGAGGATGATCCCGGTGGTGGCGACAATCGCGGCCCAAGACGAAGCGCGGTACGTCCCGACCAAGGCGAGGAATTCGCCGATGAAGCCGCTGGTTCCGGGCAGGCCGACGCTGGCCATGGTGAACAGCATGAACAGCAAGGCGTAACCGGGCATATTGTCGCTGAGCGCGCCGTAACGGTCGATCTCGCGGGTGTGGAGCCGGTCGTAAATTACCCCGACGCACAGGAACAAGGCGCCCGAGACGAGGCCGTGGCTGAGCATCACCATCAACGCGCCCTCGATCCCCTGGCGGTTGAAGGCGAACAGCCCGAAGGTGACGAACGCCATATGCGCGACAGAGGAATATGCGATCAATTTCTTCATGTCGCGCTGCGCGAGGGCGACCAGCGAGGTGTAGACCACCGCGATTCCAGAGAGGAAAAAGACAAACGGCAGGAAATGCGCCGACGCCTCCGGGAACATCGGCAGCGAAAAGCGAATGAAACCGTAGCCGCCCATCTTGAGCAACACGCCGGCGAGGATGACCGACCCTGCAGTCGGCGCCTGGACGTGGGCGTCGGGCAGCCAGGTGTGGACAGGCCACATCGGCATTTTGACTGCGAACGAGGCGAAGAACGCCAGCCACAGCCACCACTGCGCCTCTACCGGGAAGTCGGTGTTGAGCAACGTCGGGATGTCGGCAGTCCCGGCAAACTGGATCATCCACAGCATGGCGATGAGCATCACCACCGAGCCGAGCAACGTATAAAGGAAAAATTTGTAACTCGCGTAAATCCGTTCTGCGCCGCCCCAGATGCCGATGATGAGATACATCGGGATGAGGCCAGCCTCGAAGAAGATATAGAACAGCAGCAAATCCTGCGCTGCGAACACGCCGATCATCAGCGCCTCCATCAGCAGGAACGCCGCCATATATTCACCAACGCGTTTATCGATGGCGTGCCAGCTCGCGCCGATGCAGATCGGCATCAGGAATACGGAGAGCATGATCAGCATCAGCGAAATGCCGTCGATACCGAGCTTCCATCCGATGGGGCCGAAAATCTGCGCGACCTCGACAAACTGCCACTGCGCCCCCGCCGGATCGTAGCTGCCCCACAGCCACACGCCCAAGAGCAGGTTGAACAAAGTCGCCGTCAGCGCGATCACCCGCGCCCTTTCGGCACGCGCGAACAGGCAGGCAATCGCCGCCAGCATCGGCACCGCGAGCATGAACGAGAGAATGTTTATGCTGGACGCGTTCATTATGCTCTCACCATCATCCAGCTGACCGCCGCGACCAGGCCGAGGAGCATTACCAGCGCGTAACTATACAAATACCCGGTCTGCATTCTGACCGCCATCCGGCTGCCGAATCCGACCACCGCCGCCGAGCCATTGGGGCCAAAGCGGTCGATAATGCCGACATCGCCCTGCTTCCAGAACAGCCGACCGAACCAGAATGCGGGGCGGACAAAGATGAGCTCGTACAGCTCGTCAAAATACCATTTGTTAAGGAGGAACCGGTAGATCGGCGCGAACATCGCCGCCAGACGCTGCGGCGCATCGGCGGATCGCTGGTACATCATATAGGCGATGCCCAATCCGGTCAGCATCGCGGCGGTCGACGACAGCTTCACCCACATCGGGACCTCATGCATTTCGTGCATCAGGTGCTCGTTGAAGTAGAGCGTGCTGTTCGCCCAGAACTCTTTGCCGGTCTCGGCCTCGATAAAGCCGCTATGGAACAAGGCACCCGCAAACACCGCGCCAACC
>JBKJUB010000142.1:0-4718 GCA_046590765.1 Sphingomicrobium sp.
TTGGCGAAGATATTGCTGTCGTCATACGGCAGGCTGTGATCGATCGGCATGAAAAGAATATACTCCGCTTGACCGTGGTTGCCCGCTCGCTACCACGAAAATCGATGACCGACGACACACCCGAGAGCCTGATTCCCTACGACGAGATCGTCCAGGAGGCGCTGCGCGATGTCGTCGGGCGGGTGTTGTACGAGGTCGAACGTTCGGGCGGGCAGCTTCCCGGCGGGCATCATTTCTACATCACCTTCCAGACCAAGATGCCCGGCGTCACCATCCCCAAGCATCTGTCGGACCGCTTTCCCGACGAGATGACGATCGTCATCCAGCACCGCTTCTGGGACCTTAAGGTCGAGGACGAATTCTTCACTGTCGGCCTGTCGTTCGGCGGCATCCCCTCGACACTGGTGGTGCCGTTCGCGGCGGTGACCGATTTCGTCGATCCGGCGGTCGATTTCAGCCTAAAGTTCCAGGCCAATGGCGCGCAATCCGAGCATGAGGATCATGACGAGCCCGAGAATGACAGCCCGGTGGTCGGCGTCGCAGGAGGCTCCGCAGTGGATGATGGCTCGAATGTCGTCAGCGTCGATTTCACGAAGAAGAAGTGACTCGCGCCCGGAGTAAGAGATGAGCATCACCCGCACCGAAACCGACAGCTTTGGCCCGTTGGAAGTTCCCGCCGACAGCTATTGGGGCGCGCAGACCGAGCGCTCGATCGGAAATTTCCCGTTCGGCACCACCGAGGGGATGCCGGTCGAGATCGTCCATGCCTTGGGCTTTGTGAAGCAAGCGGCGGCGCGGGTGAATGCGCGCATCGGTGGGCTCGATCCGCAGCTGGCCGAAGCGATCCAGCAGGCTGCGGGCGAAGTCGCGCGCGGCGACCTCGACGGGCAATTCCCGCTCGTCATCTGGCAGACCGGAAGCGGCACCCAGT
The DNA here is from genome assembly GCA_046590765.1 of Sphingomicrobium sp. Classification (GTDB taxonomy): domain Bacteria; phylum Pseudomonadota; class Alphaproteobacteria; order Sphingomonadales; family Sphingomonadaceae; genus Sphingomicrobium. The sequence goes on from JBKJUB010000142.1 coordinate 932, forward strand.
CGAACATGAACGCCAATGAAGTGATCGCCGGCCGCGCCAATGAAGTGCTTGCCGGAACGCGCGGCGGCAAGACCCCGGTTCACCCCAATGATCACGTCAATTCGGGCCAGTCGTCGAACGACAGCTTTCCGACCGCGATGCACATCGCCGCGGGGATTGCGGTCAATCGCAAATTGATCCCGGCGCTGCGGCTGATCCACGCGCGGCTCGATGCGCTCGCCACCCAGTGGGATTCGATCGTCAAGATCGGTCGGACGCATTTGCAGGACGCGACCCCACTAACGTTGGGCCAGGAATTCTCCGGCTACGCCGCGCAGATTGCCGACAATATCGCACGCGTCGAAGGTGTCTTGCCGCGCGTCATGCGGCTGGCGCAGGGCGGCACCGCGGTCGGCACCGGGCTCAACGCGCCCAAGGGATTCGGCGAGGCCTTCGCCAAGGAAGTCGCCAACCTCACCCAACTCAAATTCACCTCGGCACCCAACAAATTCGCCGAACTCGCCGCGCATGACACGATGGTCGAATTGTCGGGCGTGCTCAACACGCTCGCGGTCAGCCTGACCAAGATCGCCAACGACATTCGCCTGCTCGGATCGGGGCCGCGCTGCGGGCTTGGCGAATTGAAGCTGCCGGAAAATGAGCCGGGAAGCTCGATCATGCCGGGCAAGGTCAACCCGACCCAATGCGAGATGCTGACGATGGTCGGGTGCCAAGTGATGGGCAATCACGTCGCGGTGACGATCGGCGGGCTGCAGGGGCACCTCGAGCTCAACGTGTTCAAGCCGCTGATCGCCGCCAATGTGATCCGCTCGATCAACCTGCTTTCGATCGGCATTGAAAGCTTCACCCAGCGCACGCTCGAGGGGCTTGAAGCGGACGAGGCGCGGATCGAAGTGCTGATGAACCAGTCGCTGATGCTGGTCACTGCGCTCGCGCCCGAAATCGGCTACGACAACGCCGCGACTATCGCCAAACATGCCCACAAAAAGGGCATGACGCTGAAACAGGCCGGGCTCGATCTTGGGCTGGTCGATGAGGAGACGTTCGATCGTGTCGTCAAACCGGAAGCCATGCTTGGCCGCTAAATCGTCGATCCTGCGCGGCAGCGCGGCGGGTCTCGCGCTGGCCATTGCCGCTTGCTCGAGCAACCCGCGCCCCGCGCCGCGCCCGGTCACCATCCTGCCCAGCGCGGCGGCGGCCCTGTCACCCGCCTTATACATGCAGATCGCCAGCAACGTCGCCTTGTTCGCGGTCCGCGCGTCGGAACTTGCCGAGCAGCGATCGTCGAACGAAGGGCTTCGCTCCGATGCCCGCGAAGTCCTTGCCGACCAGCGCGGGATCGGGTCGCAACTGAGCTATGCCGGCCGTCGCGTTAACCTGTTACCGCGTGCCGACTTGCCCGCCCCGATGGAAGCCGATCTTGCCGGGCTTGCCCAGTCCCCCGATTTCGACCGCGAGTATCGCCGGCTGGTCGGCCAAGCACTGTATCAAGCGCTCGAGGCACACCAGGTTTTTGCGCGTGGGGGGACGAGCGCGACCCTGCGCCCGGTGGCGGCGATGGCCGCTCCGCTGACCCAGCGCAATCTGGCGCGGGTGCGCGGCCGCTAAAGCTTGAAGTTGATCCGGGCGCCGATGTTGTCGACCCCCGGATTCTGGCGGCCGAACAATTGGGCGTGGCTCAAATGGACCCAGCTCGCCTCGATCGTCATCCGTTCGCTGGCACGAAAGCCGATGCCAAGCTCGGGCTCGAACAGGATCCGGCTGCCGAATTCGATCTTGTTGTTGAACGGTCGATCGACGTTGCTCGATGACCCATTGTGGATCGCCAGCCCGACGCCGGGCCGGACGTAAAACCGGTCGCCGAATTTGCGGGACAGGCCAATTGCTGCGTAACTGGTGTCGCCCGACGTGTTGAGCGCGCCGAAGATGTACGGCTCGAGCTTGAGCCCGGTGATGCCCTCGCCGCGATAGCCGAGCTGGACATCGACCCCGCCCTCGGGCGATCCGCTCAGCGTCAGCGGCGTATCGACGCCGTGGACGTAAAGCCCGCCAAACACTTCGCCGGCGGTGGCGGGGGCAGCGCCAACAATGGCAATTGCCATGCCGGTGAGGAACAATGCTTTCATCGAGATTCTCCAGGTTTCGCCGCGATGATGCCGCAAAACTCTCGCGCTGCCAATGCCTTAGCGTCAGGCGCCCGCTTGCCAGTTACGGATTGCGTCGTTCGGTGCAAGCAGCATCCACACATTGAGCGTCAGATTGTCCCGGATGATCGCCAGCGTCAGCAATTCGAACCCGATGGCCACAGCAATGCTCGCCCACATCGGCAAGCGCCGTGCCGCGATGAAGCCCAGCGCCATCATCAATATGTCGCTCAGCGAGTTCAGGATGCTGTCCCCGCTATAGCCCAAGGCCATCGTCGCCTCGCGATAACGGTCGATGATGATCGGGCTATTCTCGGCAATTTCCCACGCCGCCTCGACCATCATCGCGATCAGGAACCGCCGATCGACCGGCTGCCGCCGCGCGAACCGCCACAGCAAGGCATAGAAGATCAGCCCGTGGATGAAGTGGCTCGGGCTGTACCAATCGGCCAGCATCTGGCTCTGCGCAGGCCCGACCTTGCCCCACAGGGTTATCACCCCACAGGTGCAAATCGGTGGTCGCCCCATCGCCCACAAGATGGTCGCGGCCAGCGCTAATAGCAGGATGGCGGCAAGCGCGGCGCTGCGGGTGCGAGTTGTCATGGTGCAGGGCATAGCAAAGCCGCTGCGCTTGCAAACCCCGCGACTTCGGGCAATCACCCGCTTCATGCTTCGTGTCTTCGGTCCCCAATGCCCCGCCAAACCAATCGATCTCGGCAAGGTCAAGACCCTGCCCAAGGGCACGATCTGGGTCGATTTGCTCGAGCCAAGCAAGGACGAGGAGAAGCTCGCCGAGAAATTGGTCGGGGTGAACATCCCGACCCGCGAGGAACTCGAAGCGATCGAGCCGTCGAGCCGTCTTTACCAGCTCCACGGCGCGACCTTCATGACCATGTCGGTGCTATACGGGATCGACGAGGGCTCGCCGTCGAGCGACCCGATCGGCTTCATCCTGACCGACAAGCATCTGATCACCGTCCGTTATGTCGATCCGCGGCCGTTCGTCTTATTCTCCGAGCACGTCTATGCCGAGCCCGATCTGGCCAACGACGCGCCGAGCGTGTTCGTCCGCTTGCTCGACGCGGTGGTCGACCGGCTGGCCGACGAATTCGAAATTGCGGGCAAGGAAATTGAGGCGATCAGCCGCCAGATCTTCCAGCGCCACACCCACCGCGGCGGATCGCCCGAACGGCGCCTCGAAGCCTTGCTGATGCGGATCGGCAAGGCCCAGCAATTGCTCGCCAAATTACGCGAAACCTCGGTCAGCTCGACCCGCCTGTTGACCTTCCTCCAGACCACCGACGCGATGGAGGCCGACCAGTCCAATCGCCGTCACGTCAAGAGCCTGGTGGCTGATACGCTGGCGCTCAACGACCATAGCAATTTCCTTGGCGACAACCTCGTTTTCCTGCTCGACGCGACACTCGGGCTGATCAGCCTAGAGCAGAATGACGTGATGAAATTATTTTCGGTGTTCGCGGTGGTGTTCATGCCGCCGACCCTGATCGCCGGGATTTACGGGATGAATTTCGAACATATGCCCGAATTGAAGTGGCTGTTCGGCTACCCGATGGCGATCGGGCTGATCCTCGCCAGCATGATCATCCCTTATTATTATGCGCGCAAGCGGGGCTGGCTGTAGG
>JBKJUB010000133.1:0-4227 GCA_046590765.1 Sphingomicrobium sp.
GCGGATCGTCAACAAGGTCGGCCGCCGGGTCGATCAGACCACCCCGCTCGCCGATGCGCGTCTCGCCGACGGCAGCCGCGTCAACGTCATCATTCCGCCGCTCAGCTTGCGCGGCACCGCCATCTCGATTCGTAAATTCTCCGAAAAACCGATCACGCTCGACATGATGCGCGGCTTCGGCTCGATGTCGGAGAAAATGGCGACGGTGCTCAAGATCGCCGGCGCAAGCCGCATGAACATCGTTATCTCGGGCGGTACCGGTTCAGGCAAGACCACCATGCTCAACGCCATGTCGAAAATGATCGACCCGGGCGAACGAGTCATCACCATCGAGGATGCGGCCGAGCTTCGTCTGCAGCAGCCGCATTGGTTGCCGCTCGAAACCCGCCCGCCCAACCTTGAAGGCCAGGGCGCGATCACCATTCGCGACCTCGTCATCAACGCGCTGCGTATGCGCCCCGATCGCATCATCCTGGGCGAAATCCGCGGCCAGGAGTGCTTCGATCTCCTGGCGGCGATGAACACCGGCCATGATGGCTCGATGGCCACCTTGCACAGCAACTCCCCGCGCGAATGCCTCGCGCGTATGGAAAACATGGTCATGATGGGCGACATCAAAATTCCCAAGGAAGCGATCTCGCGCCAGATCGCGGATTCGGTCGACCTCATCGTGCAGGTCAAGCGGCTCCGCGATGGCTCGCGCCGCACCACCAACATCACCGAGGTGATCGGGATGGAAGGCGAAGTCATCGTCACGCAGGAATTGTTCAAGTTCGAATATCTGGACGAGACGGCGGAGGGCAAGATCCTCGGCGAGTATCGCTCAATGGGCCTGCGCCCGTACAGCCTCGACAAGGCCAAGCAGTACGGCTTCGACCAGCCTTATCTCGAGGCGTGCCTGTAACCCTTAGCTAACGGCGGCGCGCACCGGCCAAACGCGTCCATAACGGCGCGACCCTGTCCACGCGCACATCGCGCGCTTGCCTTGCCGCCGCGCTCGTCCCAAACCCGGTCACGCTTTGTCCCGGGAGAATTTCATGATCCGTCGCCGTCTGGTTGCACTTACCGCCTGCGCGTTCGGCATGGCCATGCTTGCACCCGCCACGATTGCGGCCGCCAAACTGACGATTGCCCAGCGTGGCGCGCTGGCACAGGCCGTTTCGGCGCCAACGCGCAGCCCGGCCAATATCGCGCGCGATCGCTACCGCCACCCGGCCCAGACGCTGACCTTTTTCGGGGTCAAACCAAGCGACACGGTGGTCGAAATCTGGCCGAGCGGCGGCTGGTATAGCGAGATATTGGCGCCATATGTCGGGCGCGGAGGCGGCGCCTATATCGCCGCTGTCCCCGATGGCGGGTCGGGCGGGATTGACAGGTTGATGAGCGCTAACCCCGCCGCTTATGGCGCGATCCGCGTCGCCAACTTCCCGATTCTCGCTTCATCGACAGCGCCGAGCGCCGGTACGCCGGTCGCCAGCGGCAGCGCCGACGTCGTGCTGACCTTTCGCAACGTCCACAATTGGATGATGAGCAAGGAGCCGTTCGATGCCGAGGCGTTCAAGCAAATGTATGCGATGCTCAAACCCGGCGGAACGCTTGGCGTGGTCGAACATCGGCTCGATGAAAAAGCCGATCCGGCGCGTCAGCGCGATAGCGGCTACGTCAAGACCTCGACCATCCGTCGTCTCGCCGAAACCGCTGGCTTCCGGTTCGTCGCCGCGAGCGAGATCAATGCCAACAAGCGCGACACCAAGGATTATCCCGAAGGCGTGTGGACCCTCCCGCCGAGCTTCGCGCTCAAGGATGTCGACCGCGCCAAATATGCCGCGATCGGTGAGAGCGATCGGATGACCCTTAAGTTCGTCAAGCCGCGATAAGCTCACTATGGCGATTATCGGCCCACTTGGGCAGCATCCGGCCGAGCGGATCGCGGTTCGACGAAGCTCAGGCCGGCATGCTGTCGGTTGGCGCGCGCGCCCGGCCTTCTCACCCGCCCGCAAGCGCAGCACCGCGCAGACTAGGCGCCGATCAGAAGCTCGCGCCGAGCGACAGAACGACCGCGTCGTCGACGATGCCAGGCGTCGCCCCATCAGCATAAGCATGGCGCCGCGAGATATCGGTGCCAACATAACGGTCAACGAAGGGGTTATTTCCGGTGCAGCGGCGTCCTGGCCCCAGGCTGGCGCAGCAAACAAGGTCGCAGCGCCAAGCGCCAGCGGAAGGATCGAGCGAACCATCATGCCTCCAATGCGCTGCACGGTGCAGCGCCCAGGAGGTCAGATGGACTAGAGCCGCGTAACATTGCCATGCGCCAAGCAGCGCCACGGTGTAAAACTAACGTGAAGCCGCGCTCATTTTCAGCGTTTTTCTGGGGAAAAAATGGTGGGCGTGGCAAGGATTGAACTTGCGACCCCTGCGATGTCAACACAGTGCTCTACCACTGAGCTACACGCCCACACAGGCGGCTCTCTAGTCGGCACGTTGCCACATCGCAACCCTGATTGATCGGGCTTTTACAGCCGCCCGTGCTGATCCTCGGACTGGAACATCCGGTCGACCTCGGCCACCAAGTCTTTCAGGTGGAACGGCTTGGACAGCAGTTTCGCTTCAGGGGCCGTCCGCCCGCTCTGCAGCGCAACGGCAGCGAAGCCGGTGATAAACATCACCTTGATCGCGGGATCGATCACGCTGGCCTTCTGCGCCAGCTCGATTCCGTCCATTTCGGGCATCACGATGTCGGTTAGCAGCAAGTCGTAGCGCCCCGCCTCGAGCAACGGCAGCGCCTCGGTACCGCATCCGACGGCGTCAACGTCATAGCCAACGCGCGCCAGCGAGCGCTGCAGATATTCGCGCATCGACGTATCGTCTTCGGCAAGGAGGATCCGGATCATGGCCATGAGTTATGGCGTGAACGAACGAAATTTACCAGCGGCTCCGCGCAGTCAAATATTGCTGTCCTTTTCTGGCACGGATAGGCTCGCCGCTTGAATCGCTCCGCCCTTCCCACCCCGACGATCATCGCCCCCCGCTGCGACGTGCCGATCCTGCTGTCGGTGCCGCATTCGGGGCGGGACTATCCCGACTGGCTGATCGCCTCGGCCAGCGGCGGACGAGTCGCGCTCGAAAGCCTCGAGGATCCGTTGGTCGACCATCTCGCGGCGCGCGCGCTCGAGCTCGGCGTCGGCGGGGTCATCGCCCGAGCCCCGCGCGCTGCGATTGATTGCAACCGCGCGCCAGATGAGGTCGATCCCCAAGTCGTCACTGGCGCCGCTCCGGCAAGCTCGCCGCGCGCCAGAGCCGGCCTCGGCATCGTCCCCGGCCGAACCGCGCGCCACGGCCATCTGTGGCATGCCCCGATCGGCGAGGCCGAACTCGCCGCGCGGATCGCCGCGGCCCACGCGCCCTATCATGCCGCGATTGAGCGAGGCCTCGATCGGCTCGCCATCGCCAGCGGCTGCGCAATCCTGCTCGATTGCCACTCGATGCCGACCCGCCGTGGCCAGGCCGAGATTGTCATCGGCGACCGCCACGGCACCAGCGCTGCGCCGCACATCACCGCCGCCGCCGCTCGTATAGCGCGCAGCCAGGGCTGGACCGTCGCGCTCAATACACCCTACGCCGGTGGCCACATCGTCGACCGCCACGGCCAGCCCGGTGCAGATATCAACGCGCTGCAGATCGAGATCGACCGCCGCTGTTACCTCGCCCCCGACGGGCGCACCCCCGGCCGCGGCTTCGATCGCACCGCACGCTTGCTCGAATACCTCGTCATCGGCCTCGCCGCGACGATCGCCGACCTCCCCGCGCTCGCCGCCGAATAAAAAAAGGCCGCCCCGTTGCCAGGGCGGCCCAAGTTCAGGGAGGATCCGCACCCGCAAGGGGTACGCGGCCGGTCGGCGTCCAAGGGGTGGAAATGCGCCCGCGCCAGCCAAGGGATCAGATGGGAAGCCGTGCTCCCCGCTTCAATCCCCGGTCCTTCGATTCGGCTTTATTCGATCACGCTTCGGCGTCGACCGGGACCGCCGCTTGACCGAGCGCACTCGGGCCCTTGCCCTGCTCGGCCTGGCGGAAGAATATGTCGCGGATCAGCGACAGCGACATCAGATGCGCATAGATTAACGGCAGCATCCCGCTTTGCGCCATCTTGCGCAATTCGTCGCCGCGCAGGTCGCGCAATTTCTCTTCGTCGATCATCTTGAAGCCGCGATACAGGAACGGCTGCTCGAC